>JAPOSW010000085.1 GCA_026709505.1 Gammaproteobacteria bacterium
TATCGCTTAATACTGGACAGTTTGACATGGCCAAACCCTCTCACTGTGTCAGGCAATTCAGCAAGTTGCCGAAGCATCTCCGGATCAGATCGACCAGAATTGTCCAGTATCAACTGAACATCCGTTTCATACTCCCTGATCAAGGAGCGTTCCAGCCGTCTCTCATGGGTTTTTCCAAATACATCCCAGAATGTTCCGCGCAAGCTCTTGAACCTCGACAGGAACCGCAGCATCAACAGCAGCCCGCTGGGGAATTTTCGTTTTAGCGGATGGCCCGTATGCGGGTCGCGCTTCGACAACCCGGGCGGCGCCATCAGAAAATTCACCCGATAACTTCCCTGGTAGCTCTTCTTGATTTCATCCAGAAAATCAGACTTTGCGTAGAGCCGGGCAATTTCATATTCATCCTTGTACGCCAGCAGCTTGAAATAATTCTTGACTACGGCTCTGGTGACCGGCAATTCAGGATCCGTAGCATTTGCCTCTTCTAAATCTCGCACCTGCTGCACGCGATTCCGATAGCGATCCGCATATTGCCGATTCTGGTAATCGATCAAGTATTGATACCGATAATCAATCATCTCATCCAGGGTTTTGGGGATGCCATCCGCTTCATTGAGGCTGGCTTTCTCTTCAACCCGATCAAGATTGACCACCGCCTGCCGGCCTAGCCTGAAGGCCTGCCGATTGAGGTCAATGGCAACGCCATTCAATTCGATGGCATGAAAAATCGAGGCCTCTGAAACCGGAATCTGCCCATTCTGATAGGCATATCCCAGCAAGAACAGATTGCTCGCAATCGAGTTGCCGAGAAGGTTGCGGGCAATTTTCGTGGCATTGATGAAATGACTCTTGCCCTCGCCAGTCTCCCGGATAATATGCGATTTCATGGTCCCGCCGGGAAATTGATAATCGGAGTCAAGAATGAAATCCGCCGTTGGGCTTTCATAGGAATTAACCACTGCCTGGGAACGACGCGGTCGCAAACGTGCCAGACTATCTCGTCCCGATGCCACCACCAGGTCACAGCCCAGCAAAAGATCCGTCTCTCCATCGGGAATTCGGACAGCCAGAATATCTTCTTGCGTGTTGGCAATGCGCACATGGCTCACCACCGCCCCGAATTTCTGCGCAAGACCAGTCTGATTCAGGGTCGCACAGCCCTTGCCTTCCAGATGCGCAGCCATCGCCAGAAGCGAGCCAACCGTGAGTACTCCCGTCCCGCCTATTCCAGCTACCAGAATGTTCCAGCTTCGCTCTATTGCCGGCAGGTCAGGGTTCGGCAGGTCTATATCCAGCCCCGCATCCTGTTTCCTTTTTACAGGGGTGTAATTCCCACCTGTGACCGTCACAAAACTCGGGCAAAATCCCTTTAGGCAGCTGAAGTCGTGATTGCAGGCACTCTGGTCTATTTGCCTCTTTGTCCCGAGAGCCGTATTCTTGGGCAATACTGACAGGCAGTTCGACTGAACGCTGCAGTCTCCGCAAGCCTCGCATATTTCGGGGTTTATAAACACACGAACCGGGCTTTGCGGCATCTCGCCTCGTCGTCTGCGCCGTCGCTTCTCCGCAGCACAGGTCTGATCAAAGACAATCACGCTGGTGCCTTTGACGTGCCTGATCTCTCCCTGCAGACGGTCAAAATCGGATTTTGGATGAACCGTGATTCCGGCATGGCCTGTTAAAGCGCGCTTCATTTCCCGATAGTTTTCCGATACCACGGCCAGGCGCTTCACGCCCTCGGCTTTTAGCTGGGATACGATTTCAGGCACCCCTATCACTCCCTCCACGGGCTGGCCGCCGGTCATCGCCACTGCATCGTTGTACAGCAGCTTGTAAGTGATATTCACGCCGGAAGCGATGGACGCTCGGATTGCCAGTATGCCGCTATGGAAATAGGTCCCATCGCCGATGTTCTGAAATACATGGGGGATTTCCGTGAATGGCGCCTGTCCAATCCAGGTGGCTCCCTCTCCCCCCATCTGGGTGAAGGTTTCGGTTTTACGGTCCATCCACTTGACCATGTAGTGGCACCCAATCCCCGCCATTCCAAAGCTGTTCTCCGGAACCCTGGTCGATGTATTGTGCGGGCAGCCCGAACAAAAATATGGCGTTCTCTGAATTGAACTGACCTGGCTTGACAGCCGTTGCTCCTTTGCATCCAGAAACCGGAGCCGTTCACGAATGCTCTCGCTGTCATGAAACTTGAGCACGCGAGCCCCAATCGCTCGTGCCACCATCGCCGGAGTCAATTCACTCAAGTTGGTGACCAAGTCCTTGCCGCCCTCATCGAATTCCCCAACCACGACAGGCCGAGCAGCAACCGGCCAGTTGTATAGCTGTCCAGTGATCTGATCTTCGAGAATGCTGCGCTTTTCCTCAACCACCAGGATCTCGCTGAGTCCACGTGCGAACTCATGCGTTGAAATCGGCTCAAGCGGCCAACTCATTCCGACCTTGAAGATGCGAATCCCGATCTGGCTGGCGGTCTCCCTGTCAATTCCCAGGTCATTCATCGCCTCCATGACATCCAGATAGGACTTGCCCGAAGTTACGATGCCCAGTCTCGGATTATCGGTATTTACCATGATCCGATTCAGGCGATTGCTGTAGGCGAAAGCGCGCGCTGCATAAATCCGGTATCGATTCAATAACCGTTCCTGTTCCAGAGGCGTGGTCGGCCACTGGGCATTCAAGCCTTCGGGGGGGATTTCACAATCCTCTGGCAATACAATATTGATTCGTCCTTCATCAAGGTCTGCCGAGGCGGCCGTGTCCATGTTTTCCGTGATCGCCTTCATGGCCACCCAGCAGCCACTGAATCGTGACAGGCTCCAGCCAATGATTCCGTAATCAAGCACATCCTGAACATTGGCCGGGTTCAGCACCGGAACCGATGCACCGATGAAATTGTGCTCGCTTTGATGCGGCAGGGTGGAAGATTTACAGGCGTGGTCGTCACCTGCCAAGGCCAGTACCCCGCCATGGCGGGTAGTGCCGAATGCGTTGGCATGCTTGATAGCATCCATGCTGCGGTCGACACCCGGCCCTTTTCCATACCACATGGAAAATATGCCGTCGTGCCTGGCGCCGGGCAAGAGGTGGGTTTGCTGGGTACCCCAAACTGCCGTAGCCGCCAAATCCTCATTGACGCCCGGCTGAAACACGATGTTGTGCCGGTCCAGCCATGACTGCGCTTTCCAAAGGGACTGATCCAGCGTACCAAGGGGGGATCCGCGATAGCCGGAAATGAAGCCAGCAGTATTGAGGCCTGCTTCAAGATCGCGACGGGCTTGCATCATCGGAAGTCGAACCAGTGCCTCGATCCCGGTCATAAAGGCCCGCCCGGTAGTCAATGAATACTTGTCATCCAAAGACACCTTGTCAAGATCATGCGGAATGGGTTTGTTCATAAGCTATATGATAATCGTCTAGAGGATAATTTGGCATGGAAAAACCTGCTGACAAGCAATAAGCGAAACCACTCGTCTCAAATAAATTGGGGAGGACAATCAGTTAGCAGCTCATGCTGACACCTCATGAGCTGTCTTGAAACCCTCTTTACGAATCAGAACGAGAATCATTGGGCACGGTATTTTCAACCTTCGGGTCAAGACCCCCCCCCCTGTTCAATCAGAAAACTGCGAAATGAGGGGATGGGGCTGTAATATGTACTATCATCGCTTTTCTGTATTGCTCCTTGATGCACGAGATGCGAGAGAAACCCCAAAACAGGGTCTGGACTCCCGGAAAAGGACTTGGGCAATGAAAACCTCCTCTCTTCTTTCTGGCTTTCGTGCACCAGATTTTCAATGTCAGGCAGTTCCATGCCAGCCTTGAACTGCATCATCACGGCTGCCGTCAGGCCCTTCGCTGATTCCATCATGGGGCTTTGCTGGGCCCTGTAATAGGAAATGCGGCTCTTCCGGAATTCGGCATCCAGCAAATCCCAGTCCAGGGCCTGCATGTCTCCATGGACCTTGAGCAGTTCCTGCCCCAGCACGGCCTGCGCGAAATGGAGGTGGCGGGGCCAGCCTTCGGACGGTTCCGCATAGGCCACCAGTCGAGCCTCGAATCCCTCCGCATTCACCCCGAATGTCCGGCAGAAGCCCTCCATCACCTGCCGCGTCTCCCCGTCCGACAGGCAGCCGACCTCGTGCAGCCGGGTGCCTCTCGTCAGCTGCATCTTCTGGGACTTGTCCGGAGTGTCCCCGAGGCCGGCCAGGACCAGGGTCAGCGGCAGGCTCCAGGCATTGTCGTGCAGGGCCTGGAGAACCCGGGCAACCAGAGAGCCGGCATCGTGGTCGAATCGCTGCGCCTCGTCAATCGCGACAATGACCGGGGCCTTGAGACGGCTGTGCCAGGGAAGGGACCTGACCCAGTTCTTGAACTGCTTGATGCCGGCAAGGGGAAAATCCCGGCTTTCCCGGGTGCCCTCCCCGACATTGACTCCAACGCCCCCAAGACTCACGCCAAGGGACAAATGCCGTTCATACTCCCTGACGAAGTCCACTGCCCTCCTCTTGCATACCAGTTCTGCCAGGGGCTCCAGCAGGTCTGCCGGACTCCCGATTGCCGCCGAATTCAGCAGCAGGACCCGCGGCCTGACTCCCGGCAGTCCGGATGCTGCGGATGGGGTCATTTCCCAGTCCTCGAGCCTTCTCAGTATGGAACTCTTGCCCGCACCGGGTGCGCCATGCACGATGCGCGTGTTCCCCGCCACCCCATGACTGCCCTCGCGAAACCAGGCGCCTGGCTTCCATGATTCCTTCGACACGGCCAGAATGTCATCCAGAATGTGCTCCCTGCCAACAAAGACAGGAGGAGCCTCCTTTTCTCCCTCGCCTATAAACTGCCTCAACGCGCTTGAATTGAACTTGCTCATTTCTTGAAATTGCCTGACACAAGGCCTGATTTATTCGAGAGAACGCAATTTTGTCAAATAAATGTCAGATTGTAATGCCGTGTCTAGCAAGTCATTTTGTTGTATGGGGTTGCCATGCTATTGATTCAGCACTCCTTGCATCAATGTTACCACAATGGATAACGACTCGTCACTGAACAGGGAAAGGCAGTTATAAACAAGCCTGCCCGGAAAGGCCCTTGCATCCTCCAGATAATCGACCAGTTTCGATCACTCTGGTTTCTCTGCGACATAAAGCCCCAGCTCAAAAAAACCGTCTCTCCGACCCACGTACATTGTTCGTATTTATTCAAGGATATTCATGAATCAAGGAACGATCACTCCTGAATATAGGAATCCCCCCAAAAATTCGTGTAAATTCTTGAGTTGACTACACTCATACCTTGTCTACATCCTTGCCATCAAGCCCTCGAAAGCTGATCAGTCGTAAGCCTGTATTGCCCACATACGGGTAGCGGTATCCCGCCTTGCAGTTGGCTTTGGTGAAAGTACTGGAAAGACGACTCATCCGCTTGTCGATGACGGCATCGGTCCTTGACTCGTCCAGACCGTCAGGAATGGTCTGAAGGTGTGCCGGACCCTCGCATGCCATGATGCCGTTGTCCAACTCCTGACAGCCGATATTAGTCTTCTCCAGTTGAGGCTTCGCATACTCATGATCATTGATAGTTCATATGACAGTTGCAGGAGAAGTACGCGACGTACCTATGAAAATCGGCTGGTAGACATTTCGGCATATCCGGTGGATGTCCTCGATATCCAGGATAACCAGTTCGCTCAACAGGGTGCAGGGCCCTGCGGCAACACTGCAACAGGACCCGATAGGGAATGTCCCCCGGGTAATGATAATTCACCACTATGTAAACGAGCTTTATCGGGGTGAGGCCATGCATCGCTATCCTATCCTATACTATAATTATCACTTGATAGTTGAGAGATAGTTTTTTAATTTTTACTCGGAGAAATATGATGAACAATCCTGTTCGTGCAGCCGACAGCCCTTTCAAAGTGGCAGTCACCGAAGGCAAGAGCTATTTCTGGTGCTCATGTGGAAAAAGCAAAAATCAGCCATTTTGCGATGGCTCGCACAAGGGGTCAGATTTCACGCCGGTTCGGTTCTCTGCCGAAAAAACCAGGGATGTGTGGCTATGTGGATGCAAGCTCACTGGCAATCAGCCATTTTGCGATGGCTCGCACAATAAATGACTGTGGTCACCGCATCTTGCGACCGGCATGCTGGAATTCCATATCCGTACCACTGACTCCGAATGAAGTCTTGCAGTCATGAAACATGATCTGAACATTTGCATTATCACATGCTCGGTTTCAGGTTCTTCGGTCAGCCGCGCCGCATCCCAGCAGGCCCGGGAAATCCTTTCAGGCTTGGTCCAGTCCTTATGCTTCTTCGACGCCAATGAAAGCCCTTCCTTGAGGGTTGACAGCCAGAAAATCGATGGTACGAGCAAGGAGTATTTGTCACTCTACGACGAGGTTTCATTGAGTGATTCGATTCTGCTCTGTTATCCGATTTACTGTTACACGGCGAGCAGCACTGCCAAAGCCATTACGGAAATACTGGGGCCTGCTCTTTACAGAAAACCGGTGGCCACCATTGTTGCTGCCGGAAGCCTGAGGTCGCATCTAGCCTGCGGTGACCTTATGCTGAGCATGATGTTTGAACAGGAAACCCTGTGCTTTCCCAAGTCCGTGCTGGTTACGGAAGGCGACCTGGAAGATTCCAGATTTACGGAGGAAGTCACTCACCGCATAGACAGCCTGTGCAGGGATTTTTGTGACTTCAGTGCCCGTTTGAAGGGTTTCTCCGAAAAGCAGCATCGATAAACGTAAACGCTCACCCTCATGCTGCTTTTTAGCCACCTGATGAGGCTGAATTTAGGTCGCTGTAAGCCGTTCACTGCTGGGCTATGCAGTCATTCCGAATATCGCACTATACTCCATTCAGAATTTTACTGGCTTTCAGTCGGAAGCCTCGACCGTTAATGGAAATTTTTCGGTCAGCGCCACATGGAATCCAGTGGATTTTTTCCAGGCCAAAGGGTGTTGTAGAATCTGCAAAATAATTGGCATGCAGGACTTGAAACCGGCACATTGGCGAAATGGGCCTCTCAGAGAATTATTCGCAGCGGGCTAAAATCGAAACTGCCGAAATCGCATGGCTAGTTCCATGGGTAAAGGTGTACAGCCGAGGTGTTCTGACCACCGGGCGTGGGCATACCGATAGCCCGGTCAATGCAGCAGAGCTTCTTTCAGCCAGGGACGGCGAACACCTTGTGATACCGGATGGCCCATGAGTTTCAGGAATTGCAGCCCACGACGGTAGCACGTAGTGAATCAGTCTCAAAACTGCAAAGCCTGATTACAGAAAGGGGCAGCCTGAAAGCCACTACCTATAAGTTGAACATCTTTGGCCCCTTCTTCCCCTGCCCATTTTGAGCCTGTCAAAAAACAACCGGAAATGCCCCGAGAGGGGTAGCGACCGGCTTTCTCGAGTCTTGTTTTCCAGTCAATCGAATCCTCATTCCCTTCAATGACGGACATGTCACGAGCTTTCTGCAAACACAAAATTCCATGCAAGATAAAATTCAATTTCTTATATACTAACAAACAATAAATAAACACTGGGTGTGCCATGTCCGATTCTGCTTTTGTCCAATTTTCGGAAGTTCAGAAAAGCTATGATGGAGAGACGCTCGTCGTGAAAAACCTGAACCTCGATATCGCGCGGGGCGAATTCGTCACCATGCTCGGGCCTTCAGGTTCTGGAAAAACCACCTGCCTGATGATGCTGGCGGGATTCGAAACCGCAACCCATGGCGAGATTTATCTGGACGGTCATGGAATCAACAATGTCGCCCCTCACAAGCGCGACATCGGCATGGTGTTCCAGAATTATGCATTGTTTCCGCACATGACCGTCGCCGAGAACATTGCCTTTCCGCTGGAAGTCCGGAAAACCTACAGCAAGTCGGAGATTCAGGAGCGGGTTGCCAAAGCCCTCGAAATGGTCAAGCTTCCCGAATTCGGCACCCGGCGCCCGGCACAGCTCTCAGGCGGGCAACAGCAGCGTGTTGCACTCGCCCGGTCGCTGGTATTTGAACCGAAACTCGTACTGCTGGATGAGCCTCTGGGTGCTCTTGATAAAAACCTTCGCGAGGAAATGCAGTATGAACTCAAACACATCCATGAAAGTCTCGGGCTGACCATGGTCTTCGTAACACACGACCAATCTGAAGCCCTGACCATGTCAGACCGCATTGCGGTATTCGATGACGGCATCATCCAGCAAATCGATACGCCCGCCGAACTGTATGAAAAACCGCAAAACGCGTTCGTTGCCTATTTTATTGGAGAAAACAACCGGTTTACGGGTATCGTGAAAAGCGATGAAAATGGACAATGCCGCGTTGAATTGGATCATGAACAAGGAGCTGTCATTGCAAAGAATGTAAACATTGGGGGTATTGGCAAACCGACGACGCTTTCGTTGCGGCCGGAACGGGTCTCACTCAATCCAGAATCGGGCAGTCTCCCCAATATTTTCGACGCAAAAGTCGAAGAGCTGATTTATCTGGGGGATCATATCCGCTCCAGAGTCAGCATTGCCGGTAACGATGAGTTCATCGTCAAGATTCCGAACTCAAATCTTCACGAGCAGCTGAGCGAAGGCCAGACCGTATCACTCGGCTGGAGTGCAGAGGATTGCCGTGCACTTGATGCCTAGCTCCGATCAGTCATTGATCCCGCATGTCCGTTCTCCTGACTGAATAGCCCAGCTTTTACGTTCCTTGCCTCGGCATGGCCAGGCGCATGTCACAGGCTATAGTCAATGCAGATAACCGAAAATTCGATCCGCAATCAAGCTTTCCTCCCAATTCCAGAAAGCTGCTGACTGGAGCTGCTGGAAGGACCGCAATCTCTTGCACATGGGAATCCCATGCACTCACTCGAAGCCTGCGCGTCCCTGATCGCGACTCCACCAATCTCGCCTGTCGCTCTTGGACAAGCTCTGGTCTGCGGATTCGGATTTCCAGACGATGATCGTCAAGCATGAACAGTAAATCCTACGATGTCGTGATTGTCGGCGGGGCCGTTATCGGGAGTTCCATCGCGTATTTTCTCACCGCCAACAGTGACTTCACAGGAACTGTCTTGATCATCGAAATGGATTCCACATACTCGAAAGCCGCTACATCACTCAGTGCAAGTTCAATCCGCCATCAGTTTTCAAACCCGGTAAATGTGCGAATCAGTCAATTTGGCACGGCATTCATGCGTGAATTTGCCGAGCGAATGAAAACCGACAGGCATGTGCCGGACCTGGCTTTTCGGGAAAATGGCTATCTGTTTCTGGCATCGACCGAAAGTCAGGAAAAGGCGTTGCGCTTGAATCATCAAACTCAAGCAGCTTGCAGCGCAGATGTCGTGCTCCTCGAACGCGAGGAATTGAAAGCCGCTTTTCCGCACCTTCATGTGGGCGATATAAGACTGGCCAGCTACGGTCGATCGGGAGAGGGATGGTTTTCCAATACAGCACTGATGGACGGTTTCAGACACAAAGCCATGCAGCAGGGCGCTGACTTCAGGGTAGGCAAAGTAGCAGGAATAAGCTGCACGGACGGCAAAGCAGCCTCCTTGAGCATGGCGGACGGCACGCGGATTAACTGCGGTGAGCTGGTGAATGCATCCGGCACGCGGGCCGCGGACCTGGCTGCCATGGCCGGACTGAGCATACCCGTGGAGCCGCGCAAACGGTCCATCTTTGTGTTTCAGTGCTCCAGCTCTCCACAGTACACGGCAACCGTCAATAATGGGAAGCTGCCTCTGATGATTGATTCATCAGGTGTATTTTGCCGCCCGGAAGGCGACTGCTTCATAGCTGGCCTGTCACCGGAACCGGACAATGCCGCAGACCCCGATGACTTTGAACCGAATTACGAGGAGTTTGACAAGATTTGGCTCAAGCTTGCCAGTCGGTCGAGAAATTTTGAAGCCATCAAGATGCGAAACTGCTGGGCCGGACACTACGACTACAACACACTGGATCAAAATGCCATCGTTGGACCGCATGAACAGATCAACAACTTTTACTTCGCCAACGGTTTTTCCGGCCATGGGCTCCAGCAGTCACCCGCAGTGGGCAGAGGCATCTCCGAATTGATCATCTATGGCGAATTCCGGTCTCTGGATCTTTCAGAGCTCGGTTATGAGCGGATTGCAAGGCAATTGCCCTTCACTGAAAATGCAGTAATCTGACCATTCAGCCGGCCTGCCAAAAACAATACTCCTTGCTAACTTGAATCTTCCGCTTGATCTCCCGCACCGGCATCCGACATTACTCCAGTATCAAGCAAATAAAATATCAAGCTGCCACTTATCAAGCCATGTTCCAGGAGTTTTGAGGCATGAGAGATGTTCTCAGGACGACATGGACGAGTTCTGGAATGGGGTCGGGCTGGCTGTATCGGCGATTGATGCGATATTCGAATCCAGCAAAGCTGAGTTGAGCATATTTCGGCGGAAAGCGGCATCTTCGGCGTGCAAGGCCAGCCATCTTCAGGCTGCCGGGCAGGGCATTGACCCAATGGAATGCCGGCTTCTCCACGGTCGCACTCCCGCTTCGTGCATCAACCAGCCACACCCGGCAGTCAAGTCGCTGAATCCCGGTACTCCCGATCATCACATGCATGAGCTTGTGCTTGATGCGCCAGATGGCGGCCCCAAAACCTGCGGTATGGCGTTGTTTCCTCAATTTCGCCCTTCAATCGGCTCGTGCAGCAACCCGGAATACATGCCCAGATCCCTCAACAGAAGCGCCTTATGCAAATCAGGCTTGTCTCCAGCCATGCACCATTCAGGCATCCCGTACCCGTCGACATCGGTATCCGGATATTTGCGGACGGTCTTCCGGCACCTCCTTCCAAAATGCGGAGATGAAGTCGGTACAACCGGAGAATTTCGGTCAGTATTTGTGCAGTACCGTAACGTACCCACAGCAATTGGACCTTTCCATTGAACTCGTCCGGCATCTTTCAGGAACGCTCTGATCGCGGCAGAAGAAGCAAAATGTCCAGGAAGGCAGGGATTTCAGTGCCTGCACAGAATGCCTGTCAATGTTCGCAAGCGGCTGACTCACTCCCGCCTCACCACCGTACTTCAATTTCGAATCCGACAATGTGCTCCGGTTCAGCCGTCTCGCTCTCCCTGCGCATGGCCTTAATGTCGGAATGCACATCGACTGCATCGGTAGATTCCTTTGTCAGGCGCCAGCCCAGCATGTAATCCTCCACACTTGCAGCAAGCCCAAACCCGAAATGCGGACTGCCCGTATAACGGCCGCCGAAGGCCGGGATCCCATAGGCCATCTCCAGATTCCACCGGCTTCCGGTATCGTTATCGTGCGCATGCTGTTCCAGAAATGTCGGTGCAAACAGCATATCAAGTCCACCGTTTGCTGAACCGCCTCTGCCCATCTTCAGCTGAAGCGACAGACCGCGCAAGCCTGCTGGATCCGGATCAAGGGACATGGTGCCGGAAAATCCCTGGTCCTTGATATCGTCGTTCTCGTGGGAGATCAGTGTACGGGCCGAGATGTCGAGAGAGAGGCCCGAAGGGTCGTTCCATTTGAAACCACTGCCGAGTTCGACTCCGAAGCCGTTCTCCGCATCGCCACTGTCGGAGCGTACGCCGAATTCCAGCCTGGGCGTGAGATGGCGGTTGCCATCCATTTCGAGGCGGTAGCTGCCCTCAAGTCCCAGCCTGAACCGGGTCGTCTCGGAATCGGAGGCCGCAAGCTCACCAGTCCGGTCTGACGAGGTTCGCGTCCACATCGCATCCGAAATCAGGGCAAGGGCAAGACCCGGGTCTTGGCCGGGAGGCCTCAATATCTCGCCTCTCAACCCTGTTGCCGCCATGCTCCATTTGGCGTCTGCCCGATAAAGCCCGCCCGTGGCAGTGTCAAGGGTCACCTTGCCGTTACCGACACCAGCCGCTCCCCAGACCTTGAATCGCTCTGATGCCTGCACCGCCGCATAGGGAATGGCCGCGGTCAGAGACGCTTCGACATCGCCGCCGGCCTGCACTGTCCTGCGGCACAACTCTGCGTCCGTATCAGGACAGGCATCCTCGCCAATGGCACTGTACTTGCCCTCGGACGAGCTCTGAGCGAGCATTGCTCCGAGTAGCCACTTGCCCTTGGCATAGTCCGTTCCCAGCATGCCGGTCACGGCCGTACCATCAAGGGCAGTGTCAGTCCCGCCGCCTCGTTCAGCACCCTCGAATCGCTTCTCCGAGGCCATGCCCCAGAAGGCGAAGCTGCCGCCAGAAGGATCGGCCTGTCCGGTCAGCGAGAAGCTGCTGCCAGTCAAGGCTTCCTGCATGCTCAGTGAATGGAGTTCCATGGAGGAAGACTGCCACGGCGACATGCCGAAGCCGTAGGGATCGCCGAATGCGTTGTCATGACCGGACAGAGCAGATGCAATCGCTGATTCTTGATCAGAAGCGGCCCGATCGAAGTCCAGAGCATGCCCGGCAATCGTGGCCCGGATGTCTGGGGTACGCAAGGCCGACAGCCGTCCGGCAATGCCTTCCAGAACCTGCTCGGCCACCGTGCGCCCGAAACGTGCGAGGTAGGCTGCCGGAAGGGGGTCGTCGTTGACGATGGTGCCCGTTGCAACCCGGTCGGCGATGATCGCACCCTCGGCATTCGAAAGCACTAGCTCAAAGGTCTCCCTGTCTTCGTCATGAGCATCGTTGATGATGTCGACCCGGACCAGTTTTTTCGTCTCGCCTGGACGGAAGTGGAGCTCGGAACGAAGTGGCACATAGTCCTTTCCTGCACGTGCCGAGGCCGGACGCGTGTTGCGTGTTCGCACCCGCACTTTTGCTGTTTCGGTCGATGGCATGTTCAGCAATACGGCAAAGCGCATGGCCCCGGTGCTCTCCCTGGTCCGTGCATCCTGCACCACGAATGCCGGACCGGCCGCCGCATCATCGTCAACGACGGTCAGTAGAAGAGCATCGCCCGCCGGCGCAATGCCGCCGGCTACGCCCGTTGTGTGCGGAGCCTGATCGCCGGTTCCGAACGCAATGGCGATGACGCGTTTCTCTACATCATGATTGGGTCGTGCGATCAGCATCAGGGTTGCCGCCTGGCCACCTTCAGTGAAGGTCACCGCCGAGTTTCTTCCAGTCGCCGTGCGTTCCACCTCGGGCCCGTTGTCCTTGGCCCGGAAGCGAAGGTTCCAGTCGCGGTTTTCCTTGCCCCCCCCCTTGACAGTGAAAGGCACGACTGCCGTCTCTCCGGCTGCAAGCGGCCGGCTTAGAGTGATGGTGAACTTCACTCGGCCGTTGTCTTCCGGCACTTGCCTCTTTTCCGCCGCCAGCACGACTGTCAGCTCGCCGTCTGCATCCACCACTGCAACCTTGAACGGAACCGCACTCGTCCCACCGGAGTCGGTTGCGGCAAGCACTGCTTCGTAGACATTGTTTCCATCGGCATCCGCCGGAACCTCGTAATCCTGTCCGGGCAGCGTCAGTACCCCGGTCTCCGCATCAAGAACAAAAGCCGCGGCATCCGGACCGGAAAGCGACCAGACTGCCCTTGCCCCGATCATGCCCTCCAGCCGGGGCGCCGCCGACCAGGGCGTATTCTCCTCAATGCTTGCATCTTCAAGTCCCATGATCGCCAGCGGCGGGCCGGTGCTGTCGATCAGTGCGAACACAAGGCTTCCCTGTGGATTCGAAACTTCTTCTTCGGTTGCGCCTTGAACGCTCTGCCGCAACTCCCCGAAAGAGACTGTCAGCACCTCCATTTCGAACTCCGCATCATCGAGAGCAGCCAGCGTCAGCTCGGCAGTTTGCGCCCCTTCGCTAAAAACCAGTACCGGACTGGCTTCGGTAAGTGGGGAATCCGGCAAGACGGTCACTCCCTGGTTCCCGTCCGCGGCCAGCGCCAGCGTATAATCCTCGCCTGGGGTTGCGCCTGATAACTGGAGTGCTAGCTCAACCCGCTCTCCTGCCTTCAGCGGCCGACCGAGATCGATCGTAAAGCGTGTCGTCTCGCCCTCAAACAGCGGCACCGGAAGAGCATCGAACGGCGAGTCTGTCGGCTCGCCTGACAGAACGGAATTCTCGCTCATCTGTGGCAGATTCGCATTTGCAGCCCGCATCTCCGGCGTCAGCGAGGGATAGGCATCCAAATCGATGAACCCGCAAGGCGAATCGGCGTTGTGGGCATGAGGGAGAATCTGGGCGCGGATATCGCCTATGCTCGCGCTAGTACGGGCGCCGCCGCCGCTCACGCTATGCGAGATGTCAGTGCACCCTCCCTGGCTGGCTGGCAGCTTGCGGATAATCCAGACCTTGCGATTGCAACGCCAAGGTCCGTCGGCTCCTTCCTGGGCAAATGGAACGCATCGCCCGCCTGCTGCTTCGCTGTCATTGAAGGTCAACGTCAGGCTTTGCCGCGGAGATCCATTTCGGGTCAATGCCAGCCCGATCTCTCTGAAATCGGCCACTGTTGCAGTCACCGTCACGTCTCCGCCTACTGGGCGGTTGGAAAGATGGATATAGTAGTCGAGCGCCTCAAACACTACTACGTCCCGGCGGATCGCGCTGTAGAATTCATTCATTGGCATCGGCGGCTTGAGGGAGGGTCCCGACCAGCCATGACGTCCGTTGCCGTTGTCGGTCCACGTTCCCTCGAATTCCGGCTTGCGCTTCAGCCCGAACGGCTCGTAAGCCGTCACTTCCGGTGCGTCCAGCACCTCGACAGAGATTGATGCTCCCGTAATGTTGTAGCGAGTATCCGTAGAGCTTGCCAGATGAGACAGCGTCAAGGACCGGTTGCGGTGCATCGTCGGTTCGTCTGCCGCCGTAACCGTCACTGCCTGCGCCATTGCCCAATCGGTCGGGGTGAAGGTCAGCGAGTCATTGCTCAGTGTAACCCAGTCCGATCCACCTCTTCCGATGGTCACCGTCACGTCCTGCGTAGGTGCCGAGCCCAGCGCCACCGTGTAGCTCGTGCTGCCGCTACTCTCCGAAAGACGAAGTGCCGTCTCCGAGACAACCAGAGACGGTGGCGCTGCCTCGTCGTCCGCCATGGTTAATCTGGCCCGGAAGTTCGTTGCGCGACGCATGCCGCCGCCGATGCTGCTCTGCCCTGATGCCGAGAGCACGCTGTCGGCGCCCAGGGTCGCTGTCAGTATCTCGTGCTCGGCATCGTCGTCATCAAGGTTCGCTACTGGGGCGAAGGTCATTGTCGCGGTCTGTACCGTGTTGGTATCATGACCCGTAAACATTACATCTGGGCTGTCGCTCTCGGCATCCACAATGGCTGCGCCAGTTCCGCTGACCGTCACAGCAAAGTCCGGGGTCATAGTGCCGGGCAGGCGCATGCCTGTGGTGCTGGCCAAATCAACCGGCACGGTCGCTGTCTCGCCTTCGAAGAGACGGCGACCGAGGCTGACTGTGATCGAGGCGGTGTCGGTCGCATCACCTTCGGTCATGGCGATATCGCTACCGGCTTCCAGGGCAACTTCCGTGGCATCGTCGTCTCCAATCCATATCTCCCTGCTCCCGTTGGTCGAGGACACTGTATAGCCAGCCTGACTGCAATTGCTGTCGGAAGGAGCGATAATGGCCAGCCTGAGTCGGCTATCGCGCTCATCCGCGCTGTCGTCCGACCAGGTGACGGCGCGGGTCGTGACGGAAGTCGCGCCCGTCCCTGATGGGATGGTGACAGTCATATGACCTTCCCCTGTCACTCGATCGCCAAACTGCTCTGCAACGTTGATGCAGACCGTCAGGCTGGAGGACGGGGCGGGCGTTGCCATGATGTTGAAGGTCGCGGCAGCGGCGGACTCAGGATAAAGGTCAACCCCTTCCCGGATAGTAATGCCTTTCACGCTCGGCAGCCCGACGGAAATCTCCGACTCGTTATCATTGTCGGTAACGGTCACAGCAACGTCAGCAATGTCGATCGCATTATAGCTCGTGTCGCTAGAGGTCGCCATGTGCTCGATCGTGGCCATCTGGTCAGTCACCTGATTTACGGAATCGTCGACACCGGTGACCGTTATCATCTGCGCCTTGTTCCAGTTGCTGCCGGTGAAGGTCAGGCTCGAGACATTTACTGTTGCTATATTCGTATTGCTTGAGGACACCGCAATGGTCACGTTCCCTGTTGGCGCGGTATCAAGCACCACCGTATAGTTCTGGGTCTGAGAAGCACCTGAAGCTTCCGTCACTGTCAACGATGTCGACGAGACTGTGACACCGGGAGGTATCAGTACCTCGCCATTGATGCGGAATTTCAGGCTGGAGGACTGTAAATTGTCCCGCCAATTCAGATTGGGGCAAAGCGCATTGATGGAGTGGCACCGATAGACATGGTCGTTATCAATTGTCCAGTCATTGAGGCCGCTGGAACCCTCATCGTCTGACTGGGTATTGCGCCATGTGGTAATTTGATTGGTCCTTGTTCCTGAAACATCAAGAACAATGAAATACTCCGTGCTGGCCGCAAGGGTGATGCCATCTGATCCAGCGGAAAAAGTCAGTGTCTGCTCAGTAGTAGATGTCGAGAAAGTGGGAGTGGTCAATGCGCCAATCTCGGCCCCCGGTCCAGAGGTCCCGGATTGATGAATGCTTACCTTGTAGGTAAGGCCGGTCGCAATCCGGCCGAATTGAATCTCTACACTGTTCAGCTTGTAGCCGGAACTGTTGGAGCCAGTAGTGAAGCTTTGGGCATGATCGGCTATCCCCAAAGCACTCGCAATCGGGCCTCCGGTAGAACCCAAAACTGATGGCGCATTCGCCTGTCCAATATTGGAAACCAGCACTCTCTCCTGTGCTCGCACTTCTTCGGCGCAAAGGCATGTCATCAACCCGGCCACAAGAAGTATTCGCCAGCCGCTGCACCCAAGTACCTTGAGAAGACCTGTTTTGATACGACTCATCTCAAGCAATAGCATTGGCCACATCAGGCCAAAAAGCATGCATATGGCATTCGCGCAGGAACAGGATCCCGCATGCAGGATAACGCAGCGACCGGACGCAGGCCGCAAAGAGCAGATCGGCTTCGAAAAATGGCTTTCAGAACACATAAAAACTGTTGGCTAACGTCTTTGTCGATATCGAATGTTGCAGTCTGGCTTTCTGTCGCGTATATCGACTCTTCAGTAATCAGTCCACATGAAGATGCAGAGAGCGCCAAACCCAGGATGTGCTGTACAGTTTCAGGGACATGAGATTTTGCAGCCATGAATGCAGGATAGATCCGAGATACGAAAACGGTGAGATTTCCCCTTTCTGCGGAGGGAGCAAGGCGACTTTCCGGAAAGAAAGAACGGCTAGGCAACCGGCGGTTGCTGTCTACAATGCCTCCCGGCACAGGCTGGGGAGCGGGTTCGGTTAGCCATTTTTTCAATAACAAGCTTATGCAGTCCTGATGCAGATTATACCCTCAATAAATACGGATCGTATCATGGCCGGAGAGTGAATGACGGCTCGTCGAAGGAGGTCGCTGAATGCCTCGGGAAGATCAGGGGCTGTCAGAAACTCCGCCGGGAAGTATGCAGTTCATCCGCCGTCCCGGTCGTAATCGGCTGATCCAGTGCCACCTGTCACCGATGGCGGAAAGCTGTCGGCAACACGCTGGACGCTTGCGGATGAAGCAACGGTCCTCAATATGCGAAGGCAATGCCCCTTGTTCTTCCAGCGAAGGCTTCCAGGTCATGCAGGAGCAGCCTGCCCGCGAGGTTGACCGAGTATTTGCCCCGGCATGTGCCACCGAATTCTCCGGTCCATTCCGACATGCTGCTAAATTTCTTTTTCCTGTTTTTTATTGAATATCGACGGCATTTGGTTTACATTACAGCGGATGTAACAGCTGTTATCTTTTTATACGGTTATCTGGATAACCGGAAGATTTTACAACTTTGCATATTGATGTCATTTAGGTGAAGCGAAATCCGGTCCTTCGGCCTGCAATCGCATATCTTTTTTGACTGTTCAGAAACAGGCTGCATCAATTACAACTTAAACAACGAATCAAATTTAACATCAAGAGGTAGTAATGAAGAAAATCAGACAAATCTCGCTGGTACTCGGCTCGGCAACACTCCTGGGCATGACTGGCGTAGCCAACGCACAGGACCTGGTGGTGGTTTCCTGGGGTGGCGCCTATACTGCAAGCCAGCAGAAGGCCTATCATGACCCATTCATGGCCGGCAATCCGGGCGTCAACATCATCAATGATGATTCAGCTGCGGAAGGCATCTCGAAACTCCGAGCCATGAACGAGGCCGGAAACGTCACCTGGGCACTGGTAGACGCAGTTGCTTCCGATGCAATTATTCTCTGCGAAGAAGGCCTTGCCGAGCCCGTTGACCATGATGCATTGCTGGCTCCGGCACCTGACGGTACGCCGGCATCGGAAGACTTTGGCGACCTCATCGTTTCCGACTGCTTCATACCGTCGATCGTGTATTCAACAACCTTTGGCTATCGCACCGACCTGGTCAAGGAACCGCCAACCAGCATCATGGACGTTTTTGATCTGGAAAAAATTCCGGGGAAACGCTCTCTCGAAAAGCGTCCGATCGGCAATCTCGAATGGGCACTGATTGCAGATGGGGTGAATCCTGACGAAGTCTACGATGTGCTGGACACTGAAGAGGGGGTAGACCGGGCATTCGCCAAGCTCGACACAATCCGTGATGAAGTAATCTGGTGGGAGAAAGGCGCACAAACCCCTCAACTGCTTGCCGATGGCGAGGTGGTCATCGGGTCCACCTACAATGGCCGACTGTTCTCCGTCATCGAGGAGGAAAAGCAGCCGATCGCCATGATGTGGGACTGGCAGGTTTTCGATCTTGACGGATGGATCATTCCAGTCGGCGGCCCGCACCGCGAGATTGTCGGTGAGTACCTGCGATTTGCAACCGATACCCAGCGTCTGGCAGATCAGGCGAAGTTCATTTCGTACGGTCCCGCCCGAAAATCTTCAGCCCCACTGGTCGGCAAGCATGCGACGCTGGGTATTGACATGGGGCCGCACATGCCCACGGCTCCTGACAATGCCAAGAACACGCTCCTCTACAACTACGTGTGGTGGGCAGATCGCAAAGACGATCTGACAGAGCGCTTCAATGCCTGGCTGGCTCAATAAAATCCGGGCATAGCATTTCGATGAGACAAGGCGGAGAAACTGTTCCGGTTTCTCCGCCTTATTTTTGTGCAAGTGAATTTCATGCCAGATAGATCGGAATGAACACCGGCACCGCTTATCCAGAAATTGTAAAGACTGCTGACGGGATTCCGCTCAAGGTCAGTCTTGCAAGGGCCCAGCGCAAAAGCAAGATCAGGGGAGTGTTGCTCGTCCTGCCCCTTTTTGCATTCATTTTACTGACTTTTTTCGTTCCGATTTTCGACATGCTGTTTCGCAGCATAGAGAATCAGCTGGTTCCGGAAGTCATGCAAAACACCTCGAAATTGCTGGTAGACTGGAACGACCAGTCTGGGAAGCTGCCTCCGGAAGAAGTATTTGCCGCTGCAAAACTGGATTTTGAAAAAGGTCATGCTGAACGGACTATCCTGCGTGTCGGGCGGCGCCTGAACTATGAAGTACCGGGATTTGCCAGTCTTTTTCGAAAGACGGCAAGAAGGGCAAAAGACTTTGAACCGCCATATCAGGATGCCTTTATTGAACGCGACAAGAGGTGGGGAGAGATAGATACCTGGCGGCTCATCAAGCGCGAATCCGGAGCATTCACGATTTCCTATTATCTCGCCGCGATGGATTTGGCGTATGCGCCGGACGGCAACGTTGGAATGAGGAGTGAAAAACAGCGAATCTATCTCAAGCTTTTTTGGCGAACACTGGTGCTAAGTGCATTAATTACCTTCCTGTGCCTGATTCTTGCCTATCCGATTGCACATCTTCTGTCTACCTTGCCTCTTCGCACCAGCAATCTACTGATGATCATGGTGCTCCTGCCATTTTGGACCTCGCTTCTAGTCAGGACGACATCGTGGATCGCCCTGTTGCAGCAGGAAGGAGTCATCAATGATCTGCTGGTGGGCCTGGGATTGCTGTCCGATGATGGCCGACTTGCCATGATTCACAATGCAACAGGCACCATTATCGCAATGACCCACATTTTATTGCCATTCATGGTGCTGCCGCTTTACAGCATCATGAAAACAATCCCGCCCTCCTACATGCGTGCCGCAAAAAACCTGGGTGCAACCCCGGCTGTCGCTTTCATCCGGGTCTACTTTCCCAACACGGTGTCGGGAATCGGGGCAGGATGCATCCTCGTATTCATTATCTCCATCGGCTACTACATCACCCCGGCCCTTGTCGGCGGGACCGACGGTACCCTGATCAGCAACTTCATTGCCTATCACATGTCAATTTCCCTGAACTGGGGGCTGGCAGCGGCACTTGGCGTTATATTGCTGGTGATCGTGCTGATGCTCTACTACCTGTATGACCGGGTTGTGGGCATCGACAAAATGAAGTTTGCCTAGAATCATGTCTTTACCGGCATACACTTCAACGGGGGAACGCATTTGGTTCTATGCCTACCGGATTTTCTGCGGCCTGGTGTTTTTCTTCCTGATCGCGCCCATTATCGTGATCATCCCCCTGTCCTTCAATGCGGTGCCGTTCTTTTCCTTCACGGAAGAGATGCTGAGATTTGATCCTGCGGGCTATTCCCTGAGGTGGTACAACGATTTTTTCACCAACCCGAACTGGCAGGGTGCCGTGAAGAACAGCATAATCATTGCATTCTTTTCCACCATTCTTGCGACTTTTCTCGGAACTGTTGCCGCATTGGGACTCAGCCGTTCAGACATGCCCTTCAAGTCAACGATCATGGGGCTCTTGATTTCCCCAATGATTGTGCCCTTGATCATTTCTGCCGCCGGCATGTACTTCTTCTACTCCAAGGTTGGACTGCAGGGCACCTTTCCAGGGGTCATTCTGGCACACACGGCACTTGGAACACCGTTTGTCGTAATTACGGTCACAGCAACCTTGAGCGGGTTTGACCAGGTACTGGTTCGATCAGCAGCAAGCCTGGGCGCCAACCCAACCACCACTTTTTTCAGAATCATTGTTCCCCTGATCCTGCCCGGCGTCATTTCAGGTGCATTGTTTGCTTTTATAACCTCGTTTGACGAAGTGGTCGTCGTGCTTTTCGTGGGCAGTTACGAACAGCGGACCATACCATGGCAGATGTTCTCCGGCATTCGCGAGCAGATCAGCCCGACTATTCTTGCCGTAGCAACCATGCTGGTGTTAGTGTCAATCGCGCTACTGACTGTGCTCGAGCTGCTCCGGCGACGGGCAGAGCGACTGCGCGGAATGACGCCTCAGTAGGGCAAGGATCCACTAGATCGCCGCGGCATCAATCAAAACCTGTCTCCGTCACCCCCGGTTGTTCGCCAGCAGCCGAACCGGCACCACACGCAGCAGCCCCCGGATACTCAGGTATCCTGCGACCGACACCAGCACGATGCCGGCAGCGATGCTGACTGCCATCCATGACCATGAAACCGCGAGCTCCATTTCAAAAATCTGATCCGCCATCAGCGCACCCGTCAATAACGCCATCGCGCTGCCCAGCAAACCCGAGAAAATACCGAGCAATGCAAATTCGCTGATTACGGCCTTGCGGATAAACGATCGGCTAGCGCCCATGGACTTCAAGAGCGCGATCTGCAATTGCCGCGTGATTTTCTGGCCCTGGAGAATGCCGAAAAACACCAGTCCGGCAGCAAGCAGAGTGAACAGGAATAGTGTACTGATCGCCATGCTGCCCTGATTGACGATCTCCTGAAATCTCTGCAGCAGGATACTGACATTGATCGCAGAGATATTCGGAAATTCTCGACTCATCCGATTGATGAACCGGTTGATGTCGTCATCAACATGCACCGCAAGCATGTGGCTTACTGGTGCACCCTCAAGCAGTCCCGGCGTGGCAATGATGAAGAAGTTGGGGCGCATGTTTTCCCATACGACCTCGCGCAGGTTCAGAATCGGCGCCGTATGCCTGACCCCTGCCGTATCAAGAGTGAGTGTATCGCCGAGTGCCAGTCCGAGTTCACTCGCCGTTTCGTCTTCGACCGACAAGCCGCGTTCATTTCCTTGAAACCACTGGCCCTCGACCACCTCGTTGTCTTGCGGCAGATCCGCGGTCTCGGTCAGGTTGAAGACATGACTCACGCGATCTTTTGCCTCGCCGGCAAAGCTGTATTCCGAGACCGGACGGCCATTGATCTCCACGATCCGGGCCCGAATAATCGAATACATATCCGATCTGCTGACATTCTGTCCGTCAAGAAATTCACCGAGCGGTTCGATATTGGATTGCTTGATGTTGATGGCGAATACATTGGGGGAATCATCCGGCAGGGTCTGGCCCCATGATTCGAAGATGTCATATCGAAACACTGCCAGGAGTACCAGGGCAAACACGATCGCCCCAAAGGTGCTGGTGATCCATGCACTGCGTGCGCCATTGCTGCAGACTTCCTTCAAGGCGACATAATAGGGTGAAGTTCGAGTTCCGGCCACTCTTCCGACCACATGAATCAAAAGCCGGGTCACCCCCCAGAATAGCAGTGCTGCAAGCAGCAAACCGGGCAGGACGGTGAGCGCCAGCATGATATCACCGGCCAGAAATACCGTCAGTGCCACAATCAGCAGCAGTACGCTGAAAGTGGATTGCTGCTGGGTCATGGGCGGACTGCTGGATGTGCGAAGCAGAATCACTGATGGGACTTGCTGAACCGCCCTGAGGGTCGGCAGGGTAACCACAAAAAGGGCAGTCAGGGTAATAAATCCGGCACTGGCCAAAGACCAGAGCGATGGATCGGGCAATCTCATGATGACCTGGTCCTGCACAATGCGGCCCACAGCATTCTGAATGGCAAACCCGATCAGTGCACCCAGTGCACATACCGGCATCCCTGCCATCAGGTACCTGAGCCCAAGACGAAACATGGTTTTCCTGTTCTGCTGGCCGAGACACCTGAGCAATGCCATCTCCACAACCTGCCGGCGCCACAGACCCTGAGCGGCCAGAGCCATGGCAGCGACTGAAAGAATCACCGACAGCAGAACCGCCAGGCGAATGTAGGAAATGATCCGTCCCACGGTTGAGTTGACTTCATCCCTTCGGATATCGGCAACCACCATTTCTTCATACGATTCGAGCCTGGGACGAACCGCCTCATCAAATGCTTCTATGGCTTGCCTGTCGCCAGCCACCAGCAACCGATACCGCGCTCTGCTTGCGGGAGTCAGTAATCCGGTACTCTCCAGATCGCTCATGCTCATGATCACTCTGGGCGCGAAGCGGATACGGTCTGCCCCGCCTTCTGGATCCAGCAATATCTCTCCAGCGAAATCTGCCTGCATGTCACCGATCTGCAATGTTCCCGATTCATCCAGACCGAGATCAACCACCGCCTGTGTAACCGCCCAAACGGCACCCTGATCGGGAGAACGCCGGTACTCGACATAGCCCTCCGGGCTGGTATCGCTTTTAATCAGGATTTCACCACGCAGCGGATAGTTCTCGGAAACCGCCCTGACATTCACCAGGCGACTTTCCTGACCGTTGGTCAGCATGCTCATGAAACTGACCGAGTCAGCCGTCTCCAGTCCCAGTTCTTCGGCCAGCTCCCAGTGCTCCTGATTCAACGGGCGAGTTGATGCCAGGATCGCGTCAGCACCCAAAATGGCGCTGGTCCGAATCTGCATGGCTTGTTCGATGCGGCTTCCGAGAGCGCCAACCACAGACAAGGCAATCGCGACAAGCAAGCAGGCCAGCATCAGCAGCCTGAATTCGCCGAGGCGCAGACTGCGCGTGAAACCCATGCCGGTCTGGCTAAGCCAGCTGCCCGGCTTCAATTCGATATCGGACATCGCAACGCTCTGCAAGTTGGTGATCATGGGTAGCCAGAACCAGTGTTGACCCCCTTTGCTCAACCAGTGAAAACATTAAATCAACGATCTGCCTGCTGGTCTGATGGTCAAGATTGCCGGTCGGCTCATCGGCGAACAGGATCGCCGGATTGACCACCATTGACCGGGCCAGCGCCACGCGCTGCTGTTCTCCGCCGCTGAGCTGAGACGGCAAGTGTGAAGCACGGTCCGACAGGCCTACCGACTGCAGAGACTGAACAGACCGCTCCCTGATGTCCTGACTGC
>JAPOSW010000001.1 GCA_026709505.1 Gammaproteobacteria bacterium
TGTGGGTTGCAGGGCCGTCATTTTCCAGTTTGTCAACTTATGTATATAAGCCCCTAAATTAACCGCACTGGCCGTGCTGGCGGCAGTCCTGATGGCCGCACCGGGATGGGCGCAGACGCTGCCCGAAATGAGCTTGCGTCTGGCCACTATCGGCGGAGTGCAGTCCATCGCCGAAACCCTCATCCATAACTGTAATCAGCTTCAGGGCGGCCTGCCGGTCGAGATCAAGGCCAGCCGGGACCCGGGGGGCGTGACGGTCAACATCATAACCTACCACGTCTCCGGCTATAACCGGCTCTACGACCGCAACGTGCCGGTTTGGCTCACTCCCGGGCAGGACGCTTCCAACGTCTACCGGTCGCGGACTTCGATAACCTATACGAACAACTCGACGAACTGGCGGCGGTTAAATTCGTCCAGCAACAGGACGGCATCTCTATGCTTTCCGGATGACCGCCTGATTACCGGGCCGAGCACGATGCGTGTCGGGCTACACGATCAACCCGAACATGCCCACAGTGGACATCACGGTTACGGACGACGGCACTGATGACTGCGACAGTCCGGGTGGGTATCACGGCCAACGGCGGCATCATCTACGATAAGACGCGAGGAGGTCGCGGCTGCGTGTATGCCAATCAGAGTCTTGTCGTCGCGGCGGGCCTTGCCGATGGCGAGACTGAAAGCTACGCCACGATGGTGCTGAAGTGGCGCACCGACAGCACCAACTATTGCCCGGACTCGCCCTACAGGAGGCCGGGCGGCTGAACGACATGGGATAAAGGAGGCGGTCTTCGGATCGCCCCTTGTTTTTCACAAGACAAATTCCGGTTTCGATGCGCTATTGCCCGATTGGCGATGCGAGATGATCACGGATCATGGCCGATGCCGACCGGCGCATGACGGCTGCCTCAAGATCGCCGCATGAGGCATGGCAGTGCTAGGCGAACGGGTTAGACTTGTCGATTCCTGAAAACCCGATCTTCATTTAGCTTTCCTTATGTGTTTGTGTTGCTTGCAACTCAAAGGTACTGGAGTGCCTCCCCGGCCTTGCCAGCGGTCGGCAAATGCAGATTCGGCTTGAAAGCCGGTCAGCAATCGGGTAGGATAGGGCAATGGCAGAAAACGACAATCAGGACTCGGCAAAACAGTTCCGGGAATTGCGAGAACAGAATCACGAGCGGGCGAAAGAGATCGCCGTACTGAGGGCAGACATGAAGACACTGCAATCCGACCTTCAGGGAACGCTTGAGCGTTTCCGGGCCGATATGGCCGTCTGGAAAGCCGACATGGCCAAGCGGGACAAGTCAAACATGCAGTGGATTGTCGGCTTCGTGCTGGGGTCTGCCGTACTGGTCATCACCGTACTAGGCTATATCCTGACCTCGACCCCTACGCCCTGACTGCAGGGATCTTCCGGCAAGCCAGAAGCTGCTGCGGAGCAGACGGCAAAGCCCGGTCTCGAGTGTTGCGGGCGCCAACACAGTTCCAAACGACCGACAGGGTCAAATTGCCCCAGAGCTGCCCATCAAAGGGTAAAAGGAAAACAAGGGAAGGGGGCCTTAATGGAAAGGCCCTATCCAGAAGGGCATTTGCAGCCCCGAATCCATCGGGATTCGGGAAAATGGATCAAATGGCCCGCTTCGCGGACATCCTGATTCCGAGAGCCTGCATGACGGCCAGCGTCGAGCGCAATGTCGGATTGCCCTCCTTGCTGAAGGAGCGGCAAAGCTGTTCGCGCGACGGCCCGGTCTGCCGGGCAATCTCCGTCATGCCCCTGGCCCGGGCGGCAACGCCCAGGGCCTGGGCAACACAGGCCGGATCGTTCGACTCGAAAGCATCTTCCATGAAGCAGGCAATGGCCTGCTCCGAGTTCAGGTGCCTGGCCGGATCAAGTGCCGTCAGTTTTTCAGCCATGTTCTTCACAGCTGCTGGCCAGATGCCGGGCAGCCTTGATATCCCGTGTCCGGGAGTTCCTGTCGCCTCCGCCCTGCCTCTGAAAATAAATGCGGCAGCCGGGTCCAAAATGGATTTGAAGCTCGCTCACGCCCTTACTTACTGGCCTGACACCTCCATCATGACCATAATACAAGCGATTCAAACTGGATGGAGGCAATTAGGTCCGACAGCTTTTTGATCTCGAAGCTTGCCCAGCTATTGGCGAAAGGTTTCCGTTTGCCTTAATTCGTCCATAGCCAAATTGTAGTTTATATGCTACATACAAGTCAATGCCTGCATTTGCCAGCGGTCGGCAAATGCAGATTCGACATGAAAGCCGGCCAGCAATTAGGGCTAGCTAACGGCCTCAACCCTGATCCGCTTGCCACTCGCGGTATGCAGTGCCGTTTTGTATTGTTTGCTTGCAACCCAAAGGTACCGCAATGCTTCCCCGGCCTGTTCGTTGCGGGCATGGCGGCTCGCCATCCGGGATGCACTCCAGCGGCCTTGCCTGCAGGCGGCGGCAACGGATGTTTCTCGATCAGCCCCCTGACTTTTCTTGATATCCGCAACTGCCTGGCGGGACTTGAAGAGAGTGGGCAGAAATACTCGCTTCGTGGATGAATCAGAGTTGTCTGACGATGACTAGACAAGTTGAAAAGGCAGAATTCGCGGAACTAGTCGAGCTTGCCATGTCGAGAACCAGGTTAGACAGGATGCGGCCCATGATTCAGAAGGAACTGTTGAATTACGACATTCCCTACAGCTTGGATTCAGGGACTATTGGATCAGCTGGCATTTCAGGCCGGCACTCTGCTGCGGCCATGTCATGGTGCCCCGGATACAGCGAAGCCCTCGATTTTGTTGGTGGCTTCAATAGACAACAACTGGAGTCGCTGAAACATTGTGTCAAACATTACATCGGGCCTCGCTATGACCTGCATGTAAGCGAATCGTCAGACTTAGAGTGCGACCGGGAGAATGATGAATTGAAATCGAAAAATGGTAAATTTCGGCAACGACTGACCCGGGGAAGCGTAATATTCCCCGACAATGCATCAAGATTGAAATCGCAAACATGGATGTCTGTACGAGAGAGGCCAGGAGCAGTGGGGCTACATTGCGATTTCCTGCCTGAAGGCCATGGCGACCCGCTGGTGCTTGAGAAAACGCTGGATGAAGTAGTGGCCGACAAGCTGGTGTCCCTGGCGAACACGACCGGTTGCGTACGTTGCCGCGATGTCTGGGATCTGCATTCGCTCAAACGGAAGGGTATCGAAACCCAAGCCGAATGGGTGCTGCAAAAGATTTGCGATTGCTGGATAGGCGACTATCAGCAAAAACCGGACTGGATGCTGAAACGCTTGCCGGGGATCATTGAGGGAAACGTCTTGCAGCGCGGAACTGGAGCGCCTTGTTCAAATTGACATAACGCAAAGAACGCTGGATAAACCAAAGTTCAGGCAATATCTGATTTCTGAAATGTCCGAGATGTTGGGGCAATTGTGGACTGATTGAAGGAGAAGAAAATTATAGGCAGTGCCAGCCACTGCACATTTTGCCGAGTCTTCCGGCATTTTGGTCAAGTTCAGGAATCTGGCCTATGCCGTGCAAGCAGCATGTACGATCTGGAAAAGCGGGGGTGACTCTTGTGCTGTATCAAGATTCCATGCACTGTGTAATATTGACTCAAGCGAATCCTGCAGTCAATTCAGCTGGCAGCCCGGACATCGCAGAAATTTCCTCCAGCGCAAAATTCTCGGAGTGCATTCTCGAAAATATGATTAATGGATAGAGTAGAATACAGCGTTTCCTGTCAGCCAGGAGCGCTTGAATTGAATGGCCGCAAAACCCCGTATTGAATCCGCTTGCGGCAGACCCATCTTCAACTCATCCAGGATTTACAACCCGATCTAGCCATGAACACTCGCACTACTGATGATTTGAGAATTGCGCAAATCCAGCATGTGATTAACCCCAATCAGATCTATCTGGAAATTCCGATTTCGGAAAAATCAGCAGAGGTAACCCTCAATACCCGAAAGCATATCCAGAACATCCTCAACGGCACTGATGATCGGCTTCTGGTCGTATCGGGCCCCTGCTCGATTCACGATCCCAAGGCTGCACTGGATTACGCGGGCCAACTCTTCGAAATCAAAAACGAGCTCGAGCAGGATTTATTAATCGTGATGCGGGTTTATTTTGAAAAACCCCGCACCACAGTTGGCTGGAAGGGCCTGATCAACGACCCGGACCTGGATAACAGTTTCGACATCAACAAGGGACTCAGAATTGCCCGTCAGCTGCTGCTCGAACTGAATGAGCTAGGCATGCCGGCTGGCACGGAATATCTGGATGTCATTACGCCCCAGTATGTGGCAGACTTGATTTCCTGGGGAGCCATAGGAGCACGCACAACGGAGAGTCAGGTTCACCGGGAGGTAGTCTCCGGGCTGTCCTGTCCGGTCGGTCTCAAGAACGGAACCAACGGCAACATTGATATAGCCGTTGACGGTATTCGGGCAGCACGTCACCCCCATCATTTTCTCTCCCTGACCAAAGACGGCCATTCCGCAATTTTCACGACTGCCGGAAACAGCGATTGTCACATCATTCTTCGGGGAGGCCGTGAACCAAACTACGATGCCCACAGTGTTGACGAAACCTGTTCAAAGCTGGAAGCCGCCGATCTACGGCCCCGGGTAATGATTGACTTCAGCCATGCCAACAGCAGGAAGATTCCGGATAATCAGGTCAAGGTTGCCGAAGATGTTGCGAATCAGATATCAAGTGGTGACAGTCGTATCATCGGGGTGATGATCGAAAGCCATCTGGTAGCGGGCCGCCAGGATGTTGAGAGCGGTATCGCTGCACAATACGGGCAAAGCATCACCGATGCCTGCATCGGTTTTGAGCAGACAGCAGGAATTCTGGACAATTTGGCAGAGGCTGTCAGAATTCGCAGGAACACGGGAGACTCTCCATGATCAGCGCATACCGATCGGAACAGCTCAGGCCGCTGCTTGTTGAGAACCCATCTCAGAGAGACAGTGCAAGGCGTGAAGCCGAGGCATTGCCTTCGGTCTTGATCAGCTCTTCAAGCGCAGCCAATACCGTGATGCTGGGCGGCGGTTATTTCACGCCCCTTGCCGGCTTCATGGATAAAGCGGATGCAATGTCCGTATCCAAAACCCTGCACACCCAGGATGGCCTTTTTTGGCCTGTACCAGTACTTTGCAGAGCCGAAACCGCCAGCGGGCTTGAACAAGGGCAATCCATAGCCCTCAAGGACCCAAACCAGCCGGACAATCCTGCCATCGCGATTATTGATCATGCCAAAATTGAAACTCTTGATGATTCTGAAGTCAAGGCAATATGCCAACAAGTCTATCGCACCAGTGATTCTGATCACCCCGGAGTCAAGGACTTTCTGGATCAGGGCAATGTGATCCTCTCGGGTCCAACCCGTGTTCTGAACTTCAGCTATTTTGAAGCTGATTTCCCTGACACTTTCCGTACCGCCGTCCAGATCAGGGAATCCATATCCAGCTTGGGCTGGAACAAGGTGGTCGCCTTCCAGACTCGCAATCCAATGCACAGGGCGCATGAGGAACTCTGCCGGACCGCCATGAACAGGATCAGTGCTGATGGGTGCGTCATACACATGCTGCTCGGCAAATTGAAGCCTGGGGATATTCCCGCAGATGTACGTGATGCCGCAATTCGCGCGATGGTCGATGGCTACTTTGAACCCAACAAGGTCATGATTACCGGCTATGGGTTTGACATGCTGTATGCCGGACCGCGAGAAGCAGTATTGCATGCGATCTTCAGGCAAAACATGGGGGCTACCCATTTCATTATCGGTCGCGACCATGCCGGGGTTGGTGATTACTATGGAGCATTTGATGCACAAGCCATTTTTGACGAAGAGGTTCCCCAAGGTGCATTGGAGATTGAGATTTTTCGGGCCGATCACACGGCATGGTCAAACAAGCTGAAGAAAGTGGTCATGATGCGAGAGGCACCGAACCATGATATCTCTGACTTCATGCTCATATCCGGAACCAAGATGCGGCAAATGCTCTCTGAAGGTGAAGCGCCTCCACCCGAAATATCCCGCCCTGAAGTGGCAAAGGTCCTGATCGACCATTACCGGGGCAGCCCTTGACAACTCCAATAGGCAGCACTACATATCCAGTTCCGGCTTGATTCCTCGGTAATCCTGAATGAGTTCCTCGAAACATTGCAAGCTTCTCATACTCGGCTCCGGCCCTGCGGGATATACCGCCGGAGTCTATGCAGCAAGATCGAATTTGAATCCTGTTCTGGTCACGGGGGTTCAGCAGGGCGGTCAATTGATGATAACCACTGATGTTGATAACTGGCCTGGCGACAATCAGGGAGTGCAGGGACCTGAACTCATGCAGCGCATGCTGCTCCATGCTGAACGATTCGGAACCGAAATTATCCTTGACCATATCAATGAAGCTGACTTGTCCAGTCGACCGTTCCGACTCAGCGGCGATCAAAATCAATACACCACGGATGCCCTGATCATTGCAACCGGAGCTTCTGCAAAATACCTGGGACTCCCATCAGAGGAAGCATTCATGGGCAAGGGGGTCTCAGCATGCGCCACCTGCGATGGGTTCTTCTACCGCAATCAGGAGGTGGCGGTCATCGGTGGTGGAAACACCGCTGTAGAAGAAGCCCTCTATCTTTCGGGGATAGCCTCCAGAGTAACTCTCGTGCATCGCCGTGACGAGCTGCGGGCTGAAGCAGTAATGGTTGATCACCTCATGCAAAGAACCCTGGAGCAGGGCGGTAATATCGAAGTCAAGTGGAACCATGTTCTTCATGAAGTTTTGGGTGATGACTCCGGGGTTACCGGAGTACGTCTTGAGAATGTCAAATCCGGACAACAGACTGGGATAAGCCTGGCTGGCGTTTTTATTGCGATCGGCCATACCCCCAATACGGAATTGTTCCAGACACAACTCGAGATGAAGGACCAGTACATCGTGACTGTCGGAGGCTCGGATGGCAATTCAACCTGTACCAGCATTGACGGTGTATTCGCTGCCGGCGATGTTATGGATTCGGTGTATCGCCAGGCAGTTACGTCAGCCGGAACCGGATGCATGGCCGCCCTGGATGCTGATCGATTTCTAAAGCATCAATAGGTTCATGTCGATCAATGGCAATGAGGACAGGCAAGCCTGGCTGAAAGAGATAGAGTCAGTCGAACCTCTTCAACCAGTAGCGAAAACCCCGGGAAGCCAACGTTCGCCGAATATTAGGCAGACGACCGCAAAGTACCTCAAACGGTCTGAGGCATTCGGCAATCCGCCAATGCGTCTCGTCAGACGAAAAGAGGCCAATCCAATGGTGGACATCACGCCAGCGACTGGCCCGGTAAAATATGCCCGAAGCGGACTTCAGAAAAAAACAATGGACAGATTGAAGCAGGGACAGCCCGGATTCGAAGAAAAACTGGATCTTCACGGCTACAGCCGGGTCGAAGCGAATGAGAAGCTAGAGCAGTTTTTCAGTGCCAGTATTCAATCGGGCTATCGATGCTTGCTGGTTATCCATGGCAAGGGCCACCACTCTTCGGAAACCGCGGTCCTGAAGACTTTCACGATGGACTGGCTAAAGGAAATTGATGCAGTACAGGCCTTTTGTACCGCCAGCCAGGCTGATGGAGGCACCGGTGCGGTGTATGTCCTGCTGAAAAGACAGCCTCGATAGGCGGCGATTCACTCGCAAACAGGGTTCAGAATTTTTCTGAACGTGAGATTGATGCGAGGTCCCGCAAGCTGGCGAGTCCTTGGAATGGAGTGCTTCCACCTTCTCTGGCAAGCTCCCTGCATAATCAATAGTGAACTGTCCTCGAGGTCAATGGCTAACGATTTCCCTGAATTGCCGTCACGAGGATGAAACACCATCCGTCGAGTTTCGCCAAAGCTTGCTGAAGCAATCACAGGCTCAGCACCAAGCTCCTTTTCATCATCGCTGTGGCCTCCCATTGTATCGTCTCCATTTCGATACAGGTTCAACAGTACGCTATTGAAAGACTGATTCAGAAATTGTTCCAGCCGGGTCCGAATGTCGCTCAACAGGGGAATCCAGGGCAGGGGCTCATGTGTGCATCCGGAATAACTGTACCGCATACCTTGATCGCCGTACCATGCGGTCAGCCTTGGCGTCAAATGCTCTCGATTAAAGACTTTGACTTTGTGCTGCTGCCAGGATATGTCGTGGGTCAGGGCTTTCAGAATATTCGCGGTCTCATCGGACCCCCCGAAGAACCTTCTGAACAGCAAGCACTCGTTAGAGAGGACCACTACCCCTTCTGTCATGAAAAAATCTTGCCCGGATTCATTATCGAATGCGGATCAAGGGCCTGCTTGATCATCTGCATTGGCTTGACTGCATCTCCATGTTCCGCCTTTAGAAAGTCGAGTTTCCCATACCCAATGCCATGCTCTCCTGTGCATGTGCCTTCTAGCTCAAGAGCACGGTGAACCATTCGGGTATGCAGGGCCTCTGCTGCCTGCACCTCCTCCGGGTTCTCATGGTCAACCAGCAAGAGGAGATGGAAGTTTCCATCGCCGACGTGTCCAACGATCGGCGCCAAGATACCCGACTCGTCAATATCTCTTCGGGTCTCATTGAGGCATTCCGCAAGGCTGGATACTGGCACACAGACATCGGTTGCCCATATCTTTCCATCCGGACGAAGCTGCTTGGTGGCATAAGCAACATCATGCCTTGCTTTCCACATCCGATTCCGCTCTTCAGTGGTTTCTGCCCATACAAAGTCGTTTCCACCGTTTCCCCCGGCGATTTCGCCAGTCAGTTCCACCTGTTCCTTGACCCCCAGCTCCGAGCCATGAAATTCAAAGAACAGGGTCGGCGCAACTTCAAAGTCGGTCTTGGAATACTGATTCACGGCACGGACTGTATGTTCATCAAGTAGCTCGACTCTGGCGACTGGTATTCCATACTTGTGCATGTCAATGACCGAATTGACCGCGCCTTCCATTGTCTGAAAGGTACAGGATGCTGAAAGAATCGATTCCGGGATAGGGTAGAGCTTGATCGTCAACTCGGTAAACACGCCCAAGGTTCCCTCCGAACCGATCATCAATCGGGTCAGGTCGTAGCCCGCTGCCGACTTGGGAGCGCGCCTGGCGGTCCGAATCAGGCTTCCATCAGCCATGACGACTTCGATATTGACGACATTCTCGCGCATGGAACCATAGAGAACCGCGTTGGTTCCAGAGGCCCGGGTGGCCACCATTCCACCGATTGTTGCATTGGCGCCAGGGTCGATCGGAAAGAACAACCCAGACCCCTTGAGATAATCATTGAGCTGCAGCCGTGTTACACCCGGCTCGACTACCGCATGAAAATCATCCTGATGAACTTTGATGATATTGTCCATCCTTGCCGTATCAATACAAACGCCGCCCCTTATGGCCAGGCAATTTCCTTCCAGAGAGGTTCCCGCCCCGCGAGCAACAATGGGTATTTTGTGCCTGGCGCACCACAGGACAATTTGCTGTATCTCCTCGGCGGATTCCGGCTGGACGACTGCATGGGGGCTTCGTGCCATGTGGAAAGACTCGTCCTTGCGGTATGGTTCCCTTCCGGATTCAGAAGTAATAACCCTGTCACCGGAAATTTCAGATAGTTCTGCGGCCAGGGCTTTTGTATCGATATCGGGTATTGGCAGATTCATTGTACTGTTCGGTGTTTTTTCGGTTTGCCCGCTGAACGGTTTTCTGTCAATCTTGTCGTTGTTCAATGCCAAGTGCTCGGCACAAGGCAGGCTTGTCGAAGAAAAAATGACAAACTTCTTGATTGTTGACCATGACAACCGGTATTCGTTCAGAGTACTGATCATACCACTCTGTTTTATCCAATATATCCCTTAGCTGCAAACAAACCTGCCTCTCAAGCCCGAAATTCCGAATGAATTCCTGCAGTTCTGCAAGCACTTGATCGCACAAGCCGCAGTCTGCCTTGTAAAACAGGACGACATCAGTCAAGATTCGCGAGTATTCAGCCAATCCCTAGCCCTGTAGACAGTTTGCCGAGTTTACCCTTTCCTTGCAAGTTGCGCTGCCCTTCAAATAGACCTGGAATTGTGCAACCATCATTAGAAAGACATCCATAATGCGAAATTAAGTTCAACTTGGAAAAACATATCCACAAGATATTCCCGAGCAAGCATAAGTGAGTACAAGACAGACTGGGAAAAACCAGGATCTGGAAGCATTCACCCGGACCCGAAACGGTGACAATCTCGACTTTCCGGCATCATAAACGACGCAATCCGGCCCTGCAAGACCCGGTGCAGGCCCTGCAGGCATGTGCATCCAGCGCCCGGTCTCGGTCTGAACCTCAGAGGTTCGTTCCAGAGACGGGAAACTGGTGACCTTCCGTTCGCCGGTCATTCCTCCCGCATGTCCGCAATAAGAAGCAGAAATCCAGAAGGAATACTGATACTGAAACAGCCAGGGTTGCAAGATCAGCCGGCCACCGCTGGTCCCGAAAATCCTTAAGTGAATACCATTGGGTCATCCCTAATCCATAAATAGACATTTTTTTGTCCGCTGCAGGCCGGGATTCGGTCGGACGCGGGGCCGGAGTGTTCCGGACTTGCCCGGAAGGCCGGATTCGGGGCATGGCGGCGCCGGTTTCCATGCCGGAACGCGGTGGCGGGTCGTGTTTCCTGGCCTGATGGCGAATTCCGGGCGAGCGAATCCGTGGCCGTTTCCGGCAGGCCCCTGGCGGACCCGGAAGGAACGGGAGATCAGGGCAGCCGGCAGGTGCGCATCCGCCAGAGGGACTCCTCGAGCAGGCCTAGGCTGGACGGGACGGCCTTCAGGACCCGCTGCCGGGCAGGTGCGCTCCGCTAAAGTCGCTGCGGAGCTTCCTGTGCGGTTCTCCTAGGCATCGGCACGCTGGCTGTGCTGCCACACGATCTGCGCATCGCTCCAGCCTTCCCGGTCGAGGCCGGTGGCAATCGCCCGGCAGATGTACCGGCCGTCAAGGGCACTCTCTTCATCGACCGGGTACAGCTCTTGGCCGGGCATCTCGATCTCGGCCTGCACCGGCCAGTCCGGGTCTTCCTGGCCGGGCCTGTCCACGGCCTTTCTCTACACCGCCAGGCAGAAGGCCTCCGGGGTCCCGGCCATGACATGCACGTTGCGGGCAGCGGACCCGGTCTCGGAGAAGGCGCCGTCATCCAGCGGCATCGGCGCGCAGCCGGGCCGCCCTCGCGCCCTCCGGCAGGGACTTGATGCAGCGCTCGAAGAACTCGCGGTCCCGGTCCTGCAGGGCCGCCTCCAGCACCCGGCGACTGCCTCCTGCAGGACGTCCCGTGACGGCCGGTTCCTGCCGACCCGGCGCAGCCAGCCGCCCAGCGTGGCGGCGCACGGCAGCGACCGGAACCCCGTCAGCCCGGCGAGCGCCCGCTCCCCATGAAGATGGCTAACGTCCTCCAGGCACTTCGCCGTCAGCATGAAGGTCTCGAAGATCATGCCGTGGCGATAGCCCCGGCTGCTGCCTGGAGCGGGCATCAGCTCGTCGACGGTCTCCCCGAGTCCCAGCCGCCCGGGGAGCATCACGGGCACCATGAGGCCTGCCCGGGAAGTGAAGCTGTGGCGGCTTTTCGTGACTGAATGGTGTAGAATGTTCATGGCCTTGCTGTTTTGGGGTTGATGGAATGTTCACCCATTGGGTGAAGTCGGCAAAATACCATTTGTCAATAAAGCACTAATTTAACAAGACTTTCTTCTTTTTTCGCGATTCATGTTTTTAGATCAGGGCAATGCAGTGGATCAGGGCAATGCAGTGAAATTGCTGACAGGCAGCTTCCAAGAGAGACTTAGAAAAAGTATTTCACTTGCATGGCATACCTTTGGGGAAAAAACAGGGACCGGCCTGTTGTCCATAAACAAAGAAGCTTCTATGCAACTTCACTATGCTTATGTTCTGCAACAGGTGATTCCCCTGATTTGTTTTGATCGGGGTGAAACCGTGAAAGTCGAATTGGAGTCGGGCGTAAAGATTGATGGCCGTTCCCGCGAAATCGATTTGGTATTGGAAGGAACTGGCTCACACGATAGCAGTAAAATTGCGGTAGAGATGAAGTGTTATCGAAAAAGAGCTTCATCAGGCAAGCCTTGAGGAGCAGAAGATATTTTCATGAGGGATGCATATGCCGACCTTGAATTACTTGAAAATTATTGCCAGCATGCGGGATACAACAGAGGGGTTTTACTTGTCATGACAGACCATGAATATTTTGTAAATCCCAAAGTCAAGAGGGGGAAATGTTGGGACTTTGACATTTCACATGGCACTGAAGTTGAAAACGCTACATTGGGCGGCAAGCCAAACATCGCCATCCATCTTGGAAAGTCATACGAATTCAATTGGGTTCAGCGTGGTAGTTTTTGGTTTATGGAAATTGAAGGACGATGAATTTTCAACAATTACACTGGCAAAGCCAAACCTTGCCAAGTTTGTGAAATTCAGAATGCCATTTTTAAATACTCGGACGGGACTCGGTTCGCTTGAGTGACGAGGGAATATCTGCTTGGCAAGAGATCCTGAATAAATCTAACGGTAAAGACATGAGATTCCAATGACAGTTAACAGAGACAAACCTGATCGTTGGAAATCGGATATCGCTCTGTCGGTAGACATGTACAACGACTGGTTCATGCATTTTGCACCGGAGGCTTACCGAACTGTGCGAGTACAAACAGCACGGGATGTCGAAAAGGCGCTCAGGGCCACGAATAACCTGACCAGCATAGAGGTCGATCTACTGAAGAAAAAACCGTCAATCCTGCCGACACTGCGAATGTCCACTTGTCCACCCTTGGCGGTAGATCGTCTGATCGGTCTGGCCGGCGTGCCTGCAAACCTTGTAAGGAACATGGAGAAAAAACACAGGATGCCACCACAAATGGGAAGCAATGACCTTGTGGGAGGTCATGGCCTTGACCGTGATCTTGAGAAAATCAGCTTAGTCATCAGCCGGATGGTAGATCCAGACATCTTCGTTTGGCTAAAGCGCGGGGATAGTCCATCTGAGAGAGAACTGTATCGTGCTTCGACGATCATCGCTGATCGCTTGTGTGGGGCTGTTGCAAACCCGATCCTGCGCAATGCCCAGGAAAAGCGTCAGTTGGCAGCCATAGGCGAGTGGTTGACCGCTTTGGGCTACGAGAATCGGACTGCCGACAGAGGCGTGGAGTTTGACCAGTTGTTGTCGGGCACTTACTCCTTCCAATTCAACATGCCAATTGAGCAGGAAAGCCGTAGCAGGCCGGTAAATATTCCCGTAGATGTAGCAATTATGCCGAAATCAGCGAAAGATGATGAACTTCCCTTGTTGATCGAGGCAAAGTCGGCTGGAGATTTCGCAAATGTCAATAAAAGGAGAAAGGAAGAGGCTGTCAAGGTAAATCAGCTGCGCCAGACTTATGGACAAAACGTGCGTTTTGTACTTTTCCTATGCGGATATTTTGACAGCGGATATCTCGGATACGAGGCCGCAGAAGGAATAGACTGGATTTGGGAACATCGTATTGATGATCTCAAACAGCTAGGGTTATAGATGATCAGCAGAATGATTGCGGAACTGGAATCGGAGCGGTTGATGCTTCAAAGCAGGCTGGACGCACAAAAGAGTTCGAGCGAACGGAATCGAAAGGGCCAGTTTGCAACTCCGACAGCCCTGGCTGTCGAGATGCTGCGTTGTGCCAGGGCGCTGCTCGGTGAGAAAGAGGGTGTGCGCTTCATGGATCCCGCCATCGGAACGGGTTCGTTTTATTCCGCGCTCCTGAATGTCTTTCCAGACGCCTTCATTGACAGCGCTGTCGGGTACGAGGTCGATCCGCATTATGGCAAGCCGTCTGCCGGGCTCTGGGACAGCACTGGGCTGGATATGCGATTGGAGGATTTTACGCAAGCCAGGGCACCGGATACATCGGGCAGGTTCAACCTGCTTGTCTGCAACCCGCCTTACGTGCGCCACCACCACATCGCCAGCGGCTGCAAAAAGCAGCTGCAGGAGCGCACGCTTGCAGCCTCAGGCGCGGAAATAAACGGACTGGCCGGGCTTTACTGCTACTTTCTGTGCCTGAGCCATGCCTGGATGTCAAGAGGCGGGCTGGCAGGATGGCTGGTTCCGGGCGAATTCATGGACGTAAATTATGGGAAAGCAGTGAAACGCTACCTGCTTGACAAGGTGACGTTGCTGCATATTCATCGTTTCGACCCAAACGATGTGCAGTTCAGCGATGCACTTGTATCATCGGCCGTGGTGTGGCTGCGCAATGATCTGCCCAGGGCAGGGCATGAGGTGAGATTTACTTACGGCGGCACACTAGAACGGCCAAAACTGGATCGTCTTGTTCCGAACGATGTGCTGTGGGGGGATTCGAAATGGACACGCTATCCCATGAAGAAGAATCATGAAGCAAGCAACGGACCGGTGCTGGGAGATGTTTTCAGGATCAAGAGAGGGCTGGTTACGGGCAGCAACGGCTATTTCATACTGTCTGACCGGGAGATTGCACAGCGTGAACTGCCTATGGAGGCATTCAAGCCGATACTGCCCAGTCCGCGATACTTGCCGGTTGATGAGATCCAGGGGGACAGGAGAGGAAACCCAATGCTGGAGCGGCGCCTGTTTCTTCTTGATCCACCATGGAATGAAGAGGAGATCATGGAGCTTTATCCGAGTCTGTGGACCTACCTGGAGGAGGGCAGGGCACAAGGCATCAACGATCGTTACACCTGCCGGCATCGAAAACTGTGGTATGCGCAGGAAATACGACCGCCAACACCATTTGTCTGCACCTATCTTGGCCGAAGCGACCGGAAAAACGGCAGGCCCTTTCGCTTCATCCTGAACAACTCCAGGGCCACGGCTGCAAACGTCTATCTGATGCTGTATCCGAGGGAATCCGTCAGGCTTGCGTTGCAGGACAATCCAGCAATGAAACGGCAGGTATGGCAAATGCTGAATAAAATCAGCCCTGAGACAATGCTTGGTGAAGGTCGGGTCTATGGCGGAGGGCTTCACAAGCTTGAGCCGAGAGAACTTGGCAGCGTCTCGGCAAAAGCGGTCGTCAGGCTATTTGACTGAGGCCTCGGGCGATAGTACTACACCAAGTCTTCATTTGACACCCTGCTACGGATTGCAGTTCCGATTAAGCGAGTCTTATTCAAGAAAGCCAAGTGATGAGCACGAAGAGGTTGAGCCAGATGTTCCCCGGGGTGTTGCACTTCTTTAGTGGAATTGGGATGCAGTAGTCTTGTTTTGGACTATCGTATCAGACACGAGGGATTGGCCGAATGATTAACGTGATTCTATAACCAGCGAGATCACTGGAGCATCAGCTTATGCTCTCCCAGCATTTCCAAAAACTGTGCTTCATCAAGCAAAGGTACCTCCAGGCTTCTCGCTTTCTCTGCCTTTGTTCCGGCCTGTTCACCCGCAATAACGTAATCGGTTCGTTTCGATACGCTGCCAGTGACCTTGGCACCGGCCCGCTTCAGCATTGATTTCGCCTGATCGCGAGTCATGCTCAAAGTACCGGTTAACACGACAGTCTTATCCCGAAAGGGGCTGAATTCTATAGACATGGGCAACTCGCTTGGTGCCTCGGATATGATTTCTTCACTGAACCAGCTTATTCCCATTTCAAGCAAGTCTTGAATGACTTCCTGATTGTGCTGCTGATCAAAGAATGCAATGATGTCCTTGGATACGATTGGACCGATATCCGGCACGCCGACCAGTTGCGCTTCGCCAGCACCCATCAGGCAATCCAAGTCGGTGAATCTCTCTGCGAGGATTTCAGCGGTAGTCTCGCCAACCTGTGGTATGCCCAATGCATAGATAAAACGAGCTAGGGTGGTAGAGCGGCTGCTGTCGATAGCCTTGAGGAGATTGCTGGCAGATTTTTCTGCTTTGCCTTCCAGTTTTGTCAGTGTCTCGAAATCGAGCCGGTACAAATCCGCCACTGTGTTGACCAGCCCTTCCGACACGAGTTGTGCAACCATTTTCTCGCCCATTCCATCGATATCCATTGCCTTTCTGCTCACGAAATGGATGATGCTTCGAACCTTTTGGGCACGGCAGTAAAGTCCCCCGCTGCATCGCGCAATGATTTCCTCTCCCGGATAGACGATGACCGAATCGCATACAGGGCATTGTTCCGGAAACGCATATTCGACTGTATTGTCCGGCCGTTTGGATTGAATTACGGAAACGATCTCAGGGATGACATCGCCAGCCCGACGCACGATTACAGAATCCCCCACGCGAACATCGAGCCGCTGTATTTCCTTCCGGTTATGCAGCGTTGCATTGGACACGGTAACGCCTCCTACGAAGACCGGTGTTAAGCGGGCTACCGGGGTGATTGCTCCGGTTCGACCCACCTGGATATCGATTGCTTCCACTTGAGTTATTGCTTCTTGAGCCGGAAACTTGTAGGCAACAGCCCAGCGTGGCGCCTTGGCGGTAAAGCCCAATTGTTCTTGCCACTGCAGATTAGCCACCTTGTACACAACGCCATCCATCTCGAAAGGATAGTTATCGCGATTTATCAGCATTTTATTGTAGTACTCAAGGCAGCCTTCGGCATCCTGCACAGATTCAATCTGCTCGCTGACCGGCAGTCCGAGAGATCGAATCCACTCAAGGGAATCGGCATGGGTCTTGAATTGAAGATTTCCGGAGACCTCTCCGAGCGCATAGCAAAATATTCGCAAGGGACGGCTTGCCGTGATTGCAGGATCCAACTGGCGAAGACTGCCGGCGGCTGCGTTTCGTGGATTGGCAAACCGTTTCTGACCGGATCGAATTTGTGCTTCGTTCAGATCATCGAAGTCCTTGCGCAACATGATCACCTCACCGCGCACTTCAAGTTTGGCAGGTACAGCACTGCCCTGAATCAGGGTCATGTCCTTCAGTACAGCACGCATGTTGCGGGTGATGTTTTCGCCCTGAGTCCCGTCACCGCGAGTAGCAGCCTGGACAAGCCAGCCCCTTTCATAGCAAAGACTGACAGCTAGCCCGTCAAACTTGGGTTCTGCAATGTAATCGACCGGATTATCGTTGGCCACTAGCTGGCGAACCCTGCGATCAAAATCCTGAATTTCCTGCTCGTTGAAGGCATTGCCCAGGGACTTCATTGGCGTGGTATGGGTTACCGTGCTGAAACCTCTGGATGGCGGTGCTCCAACCCGGTTGGTCGGCGAATCAGGCGCAGCATACTCCGGATGCGCGAGTTCCAGACTTTCCAGTTCATTGAGCAGTAAATCGAAATCCCCGTCAGGAATTTCAGGGTTGTCAAGAATGTAGTACCGGTGGCTGTGATATTCGATCTGCTCTCTCAGGGAAATTATCTGACGATAGACTTCAGAGCGTGTGGAATAATTCATCGGATGCCGTGCCTCACATGTAACCCTAGAATTCCGGACAGGTCTACGCAATCACAGGCATCATGCAGTTGAGACGCATAGCCGGACATTGCCGCCCCCGGAGAATCGAGTCATTCAGACGCAAAAATCTCGGATTCAAAAATTCGCAGAATGGCATCGCTGCCGCTTTTCAGGCCGCATACCGCCATTTCCCTTGAGCGTTTTTCGATGTCTGCCCGGATTGTGGCCGTCATCGCTACCGTCAAGTCCTCGCCGTTGGGAGTGATTGCCTTGGCACCGATACGTCCGGCAAAGCTCTTTGCCGTACTGACCATCTCGGAGAGTACCGATCCCGGTGCCTGATGGAACAGTGGTCGAAAGAAGAACACCAGACCCGCGGACTGCAGGTTTTCCATGTTCTCAAAATCAAAGGTGCCCTCATCCGACATATTCGCTACCCCGTAAAGCAGCATTTTATTCCTTTGAACTACCTTGGTGCGCACATAATAGTTCGTCTTGTACGCTTCAAGTCCCAACTGATTCGCGCAAAAGTCAATTTCTCTCCCATGTATGGAACTATCCTCTTTGTCCGGTACGACTAAAACCATACTGGGAGAATCAAAGAGCTTTACGCATTCGGACAGTGCCACTGCCTGTTCCAGGGCACTTTCCAGAGGGGCCATGAAGGTAATGTCTTTGCCCATTCTCTCTGAAAACTGGGTGATCATGGAGGTAAAGCGGTTGAGTTCGTTTCGCGTGATCGCGCCTGCTGAATCCACAAGCTGCAGACTGACGATCAATGTCGCAAAACTTGCACTGTCCTTTCCGCCGAGAACATTGATCCACTTTTTGTCGCTGGTACGGATGCCATAGAGTCGAGTTGGCTTTTCCAGTGTGCTGAACAATTCCTTGTTTTGGGTTTCAAGAGTCTCCTGGTCGATCTCACCGCTTCCGTGGAACTTGACCCAGTAGTCAATCTGGCCAAGTCGATTGAACCCCAGGATTTCAGGGTATTCAAAGCGTTTGTCTGTAATTTCTTCGAGATTTTCATGAATGCCTCCGTGAGGAGTTTCAACTTCTCCGTATTCCCCTATTAGCGTTGTTGTACCGGGTCCATCGATCTCATTGCCGTCTTCAAATTCAAGCAGCGTTTCATTTTCGGGTTCAATACCCGAATCAGAACCGAGGTTTCGAAAGCGATCAAATATCCCCAGCCCATTTGATTTTAGCTTGGGGGGCAGTTTGATCTCTCTATCCCCAGATTCTTCTGTTTCAACAATCAACTCGCTTAAATCCTCTGTTTCGGCATAGGTCTCCTGAAGAGGAGGTCCGGTAGATATCCCAGTTTCTGCCTGCCTGGTCAATCCTATTGAAGAATCGGGGATGGCTGGATCATTCGCATCTTCCGATTGCCTGCTGGCCGTTGCATGTACTTCACCATTCTCGACCATCTCCTCCAAGTCGATTTGTTCAACCAGTACCGGTGCTTCACATTCATCTTGGCCATCGGTATTGATCCCTACTGCCGGAGCCGGTTGATGCTGTTGATGTTGTTGATATTCTGATGGATCCGGCCCTGTATTCACAGGGTTGCGATTTTTGCTCGGTTCAACGAAATTCGATTCGCGCTGCAAGCCTCCGACTCTATCCTCGAGGCTTGCTTCCCCAGAATCAATACTGGCCAGATAATCAGGAATCTCCTGGTCGGACGGATATCCCTCGTCAGTGATAAAGGGTCTTGGCATGTTTCCATATTCGCTGCCAACCGAGGGCTTGTTTTCATTGTCGACAAGGCTTCTTGAACCGGTGACACTCTGATCGCGGAACCTCGAGAACAGGTAAATCCCAATTACTGTGGTCAAGCCCAGCGCCACCAAGGCAATCTGAAGGTTAATTTCCATATTCGTCAGCATTCATTTGCCAAATGGACGTTTCGAAAAGAGATGGACCTGATTTTGAGCGATGCCATGTCTACCATCATGCCCCGGAGGTTCGTGTATCGCCTGATTCTTGATTAAAGCCAGTATTATTGTTGTGCATAAGAGATTAGTGTACCCGATCAACCCACAGCCATTTCGACCGCTTGGCCCACATCAACAGAGACAATCCTTGACACACCCGACTCTTCCATTGTAACACCCAGCAGCCGGTCCATGGATTCCATGGTAATTTTATTGTGTGTGACTACGATCAATTGACTATTGCCGGAAAGTGTTTTCAAGGTTTCGCAGTAACGGCTAACGTTTGCATCATCCAGGGGAGCGTCGACCTCATCCAGCATGCAGAAAGGGGCAGGATTCAATTCAAACAAGGCGAACAGCAGGGCAACTGCCGTCAGTGCCTTCTCACCTCCTGAAAGCAGGTGGATATGGCTGTTGCGTTTGCCGGGCGGTCTGGCCATAACGGTTATGCCAGCGGTCAGCAGATCATCTGCAACCAGTAGCAGCTCGGCCTTGCCACCGCCAAACAGTTCCGGGAAAAAGCGATTAAAGCCTGAATTAACCTTGTCGAAGGTTTCCTTGAACCGGGCGCGGGATTCCTGATCAATCTTCCTGATGACGCTCTCCAGCGTGGAAAGGGCCTCAGTCAAGTCAGCATGCTGGCTGTTCAGATAGGTTTCCCGTTCGCTGAGTTCCTCAAATTCCTGGATAGCCACAAGGTTGACTGGACCTATTTTTTCGACTTTCGTTCTTGTTTTTTCCAGTTTATCCTTCCACTCTTCGAGGTTGGCGTCCCGGGCCAGGCTTGACCTGATCTGGTCAATCGAGAAGTCATTTTCCCGCATTGACTGAAGATGCTGGTCATGGAGTACCTGGACTTCCTGTTTCTTCATGTCCTGTTGAGTCAGGACCTCTCGGCAATCCTCCACCCGGACATTGATCTGCTTCTGTTTGCCCTGAACCTTAGAGACCTTGCCATCAATGTCGGAAATCCGGTCTTTTGACTCGCCCAGTTTTCTTCCTGAAATGGCCTTGCGTTCCAGTAATTCCTCCAGAGTTCGCTGTAGTTGTCCAGCGCTGGTTTTGCGGGTGGCCTCGGCAAAGGCTAATTCATCAAGACGTTCCAGTGCGTATTCATGGTCTTTGTTCAATCTTTCCAGACGCTCATCCGTAGTGTTCAATTCAGAGGCCAGCTGCTGTGACTTGAGTCGGTCTTCATGAAATTCTTCCCGTGCCCGATTTAGCTCGGAGAGCCTGCCTGATGCAATCTCGTCCAGGCTTTTGTTTTTCTCCAGCATTGCCTGCTGCTGTTTTTTCATGTCCTCAACATTTTTCAGTGAATCACTAAGTGATTCTCGGGCTTCCTGAAGCTCCATTCTGGATATTTCAATCTTCTCTGCAAGGTGCTGCTTGCGATCCTTGAGCGCTTGTATGCGATTCAGGGATTCCTGCCATGCTGTTTCTTCCCTTCCGATCTGGCCATGCAGTTCGGAACCGCTAGAGCGCAGCTCAGCAAGTCTGGCGCGCTGCGTGCTCATCGCTTCATCCTGTAGCTGACGATGCTCTTGAAGCTCGTCTATTGTTGACTGGGTCCTGTCGATCTGTTCATCGATTTGCCTGATCCTGGAGCGTAGCTGCGATAACTCCCCGCGCCGAACCAGCATGCCGGTTTTTTGCTGGTCTGACTTGGAAAAGCTGATCCAGTTAACGCCCACCAAAGCGCCATCGCTAGTTGCGAATATTTCCCGGCCTTTCAACTCCTTTCTGCGTGCCAGTGCATTTTCAATCGAGGCTGCTGTCCGAACCCCATTCAGCACGCCTCGAAGCAGCTCCCTGCCTTGACCAATCCGTCCAAGCAGGTCGTCCGGCTGGAGTGCCTCTGGGCGTTCGCTTTCGGGGGTGTCCAGGATCAAGGATAAATTCGCATCGGGCCTTTGTTCCACGAATTCATGGGTAACCATATTGACGCGCATCGCAGACAGCAAATCGCCGAGAACCCGGTCCACTGCAAGCTCCCAGCCGTCTTCAATAGACAGAACTTCAAACAGTTTTTTGCGGTCCATAACCTCCATTGAATCCATCCAGGTCTGGATTGCCTTCTCATCTTTTGCGAAGAAGGCCGCCTGGATTTCTTCAAGTGATTGCACTCTGGAGTTCAATTCGTGATTCTGGTTCGTGTGCTGGTTGAGTTCGTCTCGCTTGGCTTCAATATCCTTGATTACTTGGTTCAGCTTCGCTTCGCTCTGCTGAAGTTCGGACTCGCATTCCTGGCAAGTGCTTTCATGGTCATCCAGTTCTTTCTTGAGAGTTGCCAGGTCTGCATTGCTGAGTTGATTGGCGGTCTCTTCAATGGTGGTTTCAATGGCGACTTGTTCGCTGTTCAATTCGTTTATGCGATTCTCCAGGTACTCGATTCTGGATTGATGGACCTGGGCCTCCTGCCTTGGCGCATACTGTTTTTCGTTGAATTCGTGGACTTTGGCAGCCCACTCGCGCAAATCCTGATCGGCCTGATCGAATTCGGCTTGAATCCTCTCCAATTGCGATTCCTTTTTCTCCAGAGACGGCTGCAGTGCTGATTGATTTTCCTCGATCTCGTTGCGCTGCTGATTCATCTGCTTGATTTGCTCGGAACGTTCTATTTGCTCTGTTTCGATTTGCTGGATTTCGGAGGTGTTGGTGGTCTTGTTCTGTTCGAGAAATTCAAGCTTTTGTTCGGCTTCTGCGATTTCGGCGCTGAGCGGATAGTATTCTTCCTGTAGAGAATCATGCTGCTCACGAGATTTTGCTTGCTGTTCCTGCAGTTTGGCGAGCTCGGCTTCGACCTCGCGCAAATTGGCGATTTCCGATTCCAGTTGATTTCGCCGACTTTCACTGGAGCGGGTTTCGGACAACAGCTGGCTTTCCAGCTGTATTAGCTGGAGAACACTGTACTGGCCTTCCAGTTCGCGCTCTTCGCTCTTGAGGTTCTTGAATCGCCTGGCCTGACTCGATTGGCGCTTCAGTCGATTCAGTTGTCTGGATATTTCCTGGCGAATATCGTCAACCCGTTCAAGATTGGCGCGGGTATGCTCTATCCGATTTCCGGTTTCCCGGCGCTTTTCCTTGTATTTTGATATGCCGGCGGCATCCTCGATGAATGCGCGTATTTCCTCGGGTTTTGCTTCAACGATCCGGCTGACCATGCCCTGTTCAATGACTGAATAGGAGCGGGGGCCAAGGCCGGTGCCCATGAACAAGTCCATGACATCCTTGCGCCGGGACTTGATATTGTTGATCAGATAGTCGGAAGTGCCGTCTCGGGTCAGTACCCGCTTGACGGAAATTTCCGAGAAACTGGCGAATTTGCCCGGAATCTTGCCGTCGCTGTTGTCCATGACCAGTTCGACCGATGCCTTGCCGATTGGTTTTCGGGACGTTGAGCCATTGAAGATGACATCTGACATGCTGTCGCCTCGCAACAGCCTTGCGGAGGTTTCACCCATTACCCAGCGCACTGCATCCATTACGTTGGACTTGCCGCATCCATTGGGGCCAACGACACCGACCAAGTGGCCCGGGAGACGGATATCAGTGAAATCTACAAACGACTTAAAACCGGCGATCAGGATCTTCTTCAGTCGCATGGGCTGGTCAATTTTCCATGGATGGACTTGGCGGAATGACAGATGCCTGTCCGCTGGTAATGGAGTTGATCGTGAGTTTCAGATCTTCGAGCCGCATGTCTGGATTATACTGAATCCCGGCTGTTTGAAAAGACTGGCATTGCTTAGTCCTTGGGCGAGTCTCACAGACATTTTCCTGGGGGCTTGGTCATTTTGTCTGCATTTCAACGGCTGTGTAACGTTGGACAGTTAAGCCTGGATCAGGCGAGAAAAAAGAAATGGCTGTTATCTGATGGAAGATGATGGCGAGGTCTGGAGAGCGCTCGTGAAGCAAACCATTAACGACAAGTTGTTGATGGCGCCCTACCGCCGTGACCGCCCGGCTGTCAATGAAGAAAATTATGGGGGTGGATACGGGGGCGAATGGCATTCACTTAAGGAATGAAGTCGTGCATCAAGCTGTTTTTGGGGAATTATATCGAATCGTAATCATTGACAAAGGCTTTAATCCGGTTTTTTGTGGCAATCTGAAAAGGCTTGAAAAACGCAT
>JAPOSW010000032.1 GCA_026709505.1 Gammaproteobacteria bacterium
ACATCAACGCCCCGGTATCAGCCAGCGCCTTGACCTTAACCGGTGCCAATTCCCGCTCACGCGCGTTGCTTAATTCAATGTCTGTGAAGATGTGTCCCATAGTTGTTGAACCGAGAGAAATACGTTACTGAAGCTTGAGCTTTCACATCACCCGTCCCATTCTACCAACTGCTGATTTGCTTTCAACCTGGCACGCTGGTGCATCACGGCCTCAAAAATTACGGTCAAATCCGATGTGTTGTCGCGCACTAACGGCAGAGCGGCTTCAGCTTCGAGCAAGAACTGTTCTTTCATGGTTCCCTCAAGATAAGCTGATTCCCACCAGTTTGTTATGCGGTCTCTGGAATTATGGAGTAACAGCGCTGATGGTAGTTTCTCCCTTTTTTTCTCATTGGCCCTTTCGGTTGCCGGCATAAGGTTCCAGAGATCATTGTTGTACCACCGGCTCCAGGGGAAACAATGGTCAACCTGATATCGTTCCCTGAGCCTTGAGTTTGTCCAGATGCAATGTATGGCCTCGCCATCTTGCTGCAGTTCATAGATTCGTTTGCGCACCGGGCCGGTATCCCGTATGCCCGCATTCCATTGCTGCAGCTCAATATAATCCTTCTTGTACCCTGCGCTCTGTTCGGCAATGTGCTGGCCGGCAGTGGCCCATTGCGGAGTGACGTATTTGTACTCATTATTTTTCGCCTCGTATCCCTGCATGAGCCTTGCCCATTCATTGATGATAACCGGCTCCAACCAGCAGGCGTACTGTCCCAGGCACTGCCATATCGCAGCCGGAACTACGAAAACTCCAAAATCGGCGAGGGCCTGTTTATCTACTCGCCAAGGCTTGCCACTCAAACTTACCGCCTCCCTTTGACAGTTAAAAACCTGTTCATTTCTACCGGGGAAAGTAATATAATTTGCGGGCATTTTCTGGATATTTTCACAAACGTCTCTGATTGCGCCGACTACTGTACGAGCCTGCCTTGAGTCAATCGTTGTTCCAATGCGCAAGTCAAACGGGGAAAACTGTCGCAACTGGTAAAAATGTTTTTTCGCAAAACCAAGGCCACTTTCATTGTTCGGATCGTGTCCTGGCCTCTGCACAAGACCATGTTGCAGAACCAGCGGCATATACAGTTTGAGCCAGTATAATCCGACCAGTCCGAAGGGGATTTCGACAATATCATCAGTACGCCTGAGTACCATCCCCGGTGCACCTTCCGCTATACGTATCAGGGTGCGCAATAAACCCAATTTGTAGGTAGCCGATTTGTCATCATTGACGATGATATGACGCAACAGTGGCAAACTGCCGGTGCCATCATCCGGCAATTTGAAAACCAGGGTTTCCCAGTGAACATTTGACCTGTCCATGTGGTCTTTCGAGCCGGTATAGAACACCCGCGCCAAGGCCCGTTGCCTGGCTAATGCCTCCAGTTCACTACTGTTGACGGGGTTAAAACCCCTCTCAATATTTTCCTGCTCATCCTTTCCATGACGCAATGTAAAAACCAGAATTCCACCCGGCGCCAACAGTTCACTGATGATACGAAATGCCCGCTCCCGCTGCGCCGGTAAAACATGCATCCATACAGCACTTAACAGTATCAGTTTGAATCGATCACCGGCGTGACGGGGGCCTTTCAGTTCCGGTAGTTCATCATCCATCCAGATAACATTGCTGTGGCTGTTTTGTTGAGCCTGTTCCCGAAACTCCTTACATGGCTCGACTGCCATTACATCCCAACCTTTTTCAGCCAGCCAGTTTGCATCGCGTCCACTGCCCGCGCCTACGTCAAGGGCCCTACCCGGGTCCTCAGGAATGAGATGGGACCAGACCACATGCAGCACTTCGGGGTCCAGCGAGTTGTATCTGGAAGCGAGGAGAGACGCGTTATCTGAATAATAGTTCACGGTTTGGAAGAATCTCTCCCATCCCTGATATTGGTATCTTCTTCAGTTGTGTTAAGTCGCTGTAATTGTTCCTTATGTATTCTACTACCCTTGCAAATCATTTGTCCTCACACCGGCACCCACCAGAAGATCGGGTATTTTGAGAGGTTCCCTGTAGTACCGATATACTAAAAATGACGTCGGACATTGGTTATATCCCTTTGTATTTCCTCACTCGATAAGTCGAATGTATTGACTCCGTAATCAGCCAGAATTGTCAAGAATAACGGCTTAGGAATACCTGCGAATTGAGCCGCTGCCCCCGTGGATAATCGTCCCAACTCATAAAGTTTAACTGCAATTAGAGTCTTTGCTTCTTCGCAGAACTGCTCAGGTGACAGACCTAGAGCCAGTAAAACGTCATCGCCATATTCAATGTTTAAGGATCTGGTCATTGTGTCCCCGATAGTGCAGTACATTCTACGATTATAGCTTTTTTCCAGATAAGGCGAGCAGCTTTCCCATCACTACGCCTCGCTACAGGATAAGATTACATTTTTGATCAAATTTAGGAAGTTTATGAAAATTTTATAAACTTCCTAAATTTGCTAT
>JAPOSW010000008.1 GCA_026709505.1 Gammaproteobacteria bacterium
ATGAACCGGGTCTTCAAGACCCGCCTCCCGGCTGCGGAAAACCAGCCGGACTGCCATCACCCGCAATCATAAGCAGGACTGCCGGACAATGCAATGCCCTACTAATCCTTTAATCGAACGCCCGGCATTGGGCACAGAGCCATGTTTAATGCGGGTTTCAACCCAGAACATGGAATCACCCAATGAGTGATTCTAAACTCCTCGAAAACCATGCTACACAAGGCGTTGGGAAATACCCTCATGCTTTCAATTTATGGATTATGGGCTATTGACAAACCCTTCAAGATTGTTTTATTATTCAATTTAGACAGTCAGCCGATGGCCCGCTAGCCGGGTTATTCGGTGAATACAATAGCCCTTTAGACCCGGCAAGGGGTAGCTCCCCAAGCCCGGCGAATAACCGATGCTCTCACGTCCATCGTGCTGGCTGTCATGGCCCGGCACCATTTTGCCGAGTGCCGACAGCACAACTAGCACGATGGAGAAACAGCAATGACCATTCAGCGAATGGGCCGAATACTGAAGGTCCTGATCCTTTCTGCCTGTATGTCCGCCGTATCAGCGCTCCATGCAGACGGCACTGATTCACTCTGGGAATACTCGCTCAACTCGGCGCAGCAGTGCCAGGGGGCCATCAACAGCAGCGTGGAATCCGCCGCCGACTGCTTTCTGGGCGACGGCATCAACAGCCTGTTCAAGAAAGGGATTTCACTGTCCGACCAGCGACTCAAGGAATCCCTTGGTGAAAACTTCTCCATCACCGGCACCATGAACTGGTCGCCGGACGTTGGCAGTACGGGCGGACTTGACATGGTCACCCCGTTTTCCTTTGCCGGCAGTGCTGGCACCGATGCTGCAGCAGGCATCCGTTCTGCGACTTTCCTGCAGCAGGGCGTAACCCGCTGGCGCGAAGGATTCGGCACCATGCGAAACGACATGCGCAATGGCGTGGTGCACCGGTTCCGGGTCAGCGACAGCCTGGATTCAGATGTAATAGGGCTGTCTTCCTTCCATCTGCGCAGCACAGAACATGGTCATGAGGTGCTGGCACTTGGCATGGACTATTTCGGACGATGGGGAACCGGGGAACTTCGGTATTACGCACCGACCACGGACTGGACGGTGGTTCGACCGGGGCATGAAGAAAGGCCGCTTGAAGGCATGGAACTGGGAACGCGATTGAACCTGACCACCACGCTTGACCTGTCGGTGACCGGTTATCAGTGGGAAGCGGAAGACGGTTCGGGCGATATGAACCGGGGTACCCGTCTGGGTTTCAATTGGCGCCCCCACTCATGGCTATCGTTCGATACCACCTGGGACGGAGGCAGTGATGATGCCATGTCAGTCTGGATGAACTTCAACATGCCATTTGGTCCCGGAACGGAGAAGCCACGCTGGGAATGGCTTGGCGTGGCGGGTAGCGGAAACTCCGGCAATACGAACATGTTTCAGGCCGTCCCCGAAATCGGTCATATTCGGGTTGCTTCCCGGTCTGCCCGGATTGCTTCGTCTGCCGGTAGCAACGGTGTGAGTGCCCGTTTCGTGGAGCCATCTGTTGACAGCGGGGAGACGGTGACCATCGAAGTATTCACTGAGGAACCTGCCCAACGGGATATCAAGGTGACGGTAAGACTGGAGCCGGGCGCAACAGAACCCTCTGCAGTGCCCGGAGTGGATTTTGTTGACCGTCCCATGGAAGCCACGATCACTCAAGGAACCACAAGCACTGTCGTATCCTTTCCGATACTCCTTAACGAAGCAATGCAGGAACCCCGGAGCCTTGGGGTTTCGGTCTCTGTTTCATCATGATCCATAGCCCTGACAGGAGATTCCAGAATGAACAACACCATCAAAATTAAACTTGCTACGTTGCTGGTCTTTATGCTTGTTCTGCCGTCATGTGGAGGAGGTGGAGGCGGAAGTGGAACAAACCAGACATCGGATGCTAGTAGTGGAGATACGGGGGATGAAACCATGATTCAGCCCCCGTCAACAGGAAATGACGATAACGGTAATAGGAATAGAACATCGTCTTGGTATACATGCGGTCCAACTACGGCATTGTCAAGAATTGGAAACCGCGCCGACGGTTTTTGTGGAGAAATAAATACCAATGACCCAGAAAACATTAATAATCTCCGCGGCAGGGGATCGGGAAACAGTGTCTTCAGTACCTCCGATAGTTGGTGTCAACCCGGTCGCTTGTGTAACTATCGACGAATAAGTTGCACAAGAAGACCATCTGGTGATGTAGTGCAGGTCATTTATCCACGTGCTTATATTCGAAACGATTCATCTCATGCTTCGTCTTTTCGATTTGTGTGCAGAGCTCCAGCAGGTAGGCCCGAAACTACATATACCGGCGGCATAACACCAAGGGCACCTGAGACTGGAACAGGTGGAGACGTAACTGATGACAGGACTGGAACAGGTGGCGGTACAAGATGCGACATGAATACAGCTTGGAGGGGACCAGTCGACGATATACAAATCAGTTCTTTTTGTCGGGCGGCATGCGTTACGGTCGATGCCGCGGGCCAGAGCGTAGCCGCTGGTGACTCTGCAGCCAGTGCACAATATGAAAGGCAAGCATCTGCTCATTGTGATCTAATGAGAAGAGCTCATCAGAGATTTAGGGGTCCCTACAGTATTCAGGCCGCGTGTCCGATATGTAATGGGAGATGACGGAGGTTGGACAAGTGCCGCCTCTTTATTTATGTAATTTCAAAGCAAGGTAAGATCAATGAAGGAATTTCTATTAAGTGTTGCGGGAGCAGTGGTTGCTGTTTTGGTGACCGTGATACTCGGGACTGTCTGGGACAAGACGCAAGCCGGCGGTTTGATCAAGGCTTTGGGTGGAGCCACTAGTGAGGAGGTCAGGGATTTGGTTACTCAGACTTCCGATAACCGAAAATTAATTACGGCTATTGGAAGTCAACGACTTTCCTGTAAGACTCTTGTAGCCGAGGAATTTCAGCCGTATCAGGAGTGCCAATCTCAGTATTTCGAACTGGCCAGATGGTGCTCCGGCGACTGTAATGCCGACGATGCGAAAGCAACAATGTGCTGTCAAAATACAAACATGAACTAGTTGTGTCTTTTCACATTCTATACTGCCTTCTGGTTATGGTAGACATCATGTACATCTATTCCATAAACATGCTTCCAAAGAAAATGAGAGCCACGCACTAGAATTCGGAGGATTTTTCATGAATAAACAAACTTGGTACGTCAAGATAGGAATGTCCGGTAAATATAAGTACAAGGCTACACTCGAGAAAAGCTACACATTGCTTCCCGGCATGAACTGTCAGGGCAAAATCCGAAGTCGTTCAGGTAATTGTCTACTCGCGGAGGTAAGTAACAATACGCTTACCGTCTATCAGGGGTTCACCTGGGACGGTTTAACTCGCTTCCCTGACCTGAAATGTGCAATGGAAGCATCTCTTGTCCATGATGCTCTATACCAGATTGTCAAAAAACATTGTGCAAACCGCGAAAGCAAGTTAATTGAATGTGCAGACCAGCATTATTTCTATTGCATGGTGAAAACGAACGGTTTCCCATGCTCATGGCTAGCAAGTAGCATGTATGAGGCTATTCGTGCTTACCAGAGAACTGAGTCGTTGTGGAAAGGGTTTTTGTACGGATTATTGGGAATATCCACCAAGCAAAAGTTCACATGCTCACCAATCATATAATGCTGGCAATCTGCCTGGAATGCATCATTACTTACCTATCGGAATGATGGGATATCAATTGCCAGCGTTTCGTTCATTATGCTTGCAATTCTCGGAAAGGTGCTTGCGTTTACATAATGAAAATACTTTGAAATTGAAACATCAAGTCAGTGAATGCTGGTTCAAAAGTTGCATGTTGTCCCAACTAACGACCAGTAAAGAAAAGCAATATAAGCAACAGAATCAAATTTAGCTGAGGATAGGAAGTCTAACTTTTTTACAATTATTACTAACATACCGGAGATTATTATGAAACATGATATGCAAGAACCGTTCTCGAATTTGACACTGACCCGAAGGGCATCCCTTTTATCCCTTATGATCGCTCCAGGAGCAATTGGTGCTGGACTAATGTGCAAGACGGCATTGGCCAATGAACATGAAGATTTTGAAGTTTTTAGACAAATGAATCAGGAAATATGGGCCAACTGGTACAAAGAACGGTCAAAAGTTGGAGCGTTCCGAGTAGCGTTAAGCGAACCAACTCGCGAAAATACGATTGAAGCAGCAATGGCTATAAATGACCCGGAAGATCAAGATAATACTATAATTGCCAATGAGGAAAGGGATATGCTGATTGGCTTTATCACCGCCGTGTTTGAGAATAATGGCGATTCACTGGTTGATTTCCGTAATAACATCATCAATCGGTTCGGAGATAACATAAATCAAAGAGTCGAAAGGGTTGCAGATGCTGCCAGAATCGTAATATTAGGTGCTTTAGATATTGTCGGTGCTTTAGATATTGTCCAGAATGATGAGTATGATATAGATAGGATACGCATACGGGTAGCACGACAACTTATATCTGCTATGGAAGGAGTGGCTAACATGGGAGCTTTACTCAGGTTTATTGGTATGACTCCAATTAATCACCCCCTGATTCTCATTGCTGCTGCTTTTATCTATGTTTATAGCGATCAATAGATTAATTTTTATATGGGTCATGGTAGATTGGGTTTGATGAAAACCATTTTTCTACCGGACCATTTTTACATCCAATCACTATAAATTCTGAACTACCTCAAATCTCGGTGTATTCTCGTATATAAGGAACCTGGTCAATATCGATCTTTTCGTCAAAGTCCCGAGCATACAAATGCCCAGCATATACTGCCGCTGCAATGGTCGATGGTGCAAGGCAATCGCCGATTCGCGTAACTGAACGCACGTCTCGCTGTTGCATGGCATCGGGATCGTCGTTCAGGCCAAAATACAGTTGATGATCCGGTTGCCTCGCCGTTACCAGAATCAGGTTATGGGTGAGCAGACTCCGCTGCTCTTGACTGACCACATGCTTGATTATGGCTTCCTGTTCCTTCAGTGAGACGAGAGCGTGTTTTTCAATCAGTCGCACATCCAGATCAAGCAGGCGCTTTTCGGTAAAGGTCTGTTCAAGGGTATTCTGGGTCCAGGCCGAAACATTGGCTTCAGGCGTGACCAAAGTCACCTCACATCCGCTTGACGCCAGTTTTTCGGCGATAACACCCCCCATATAGTAATGGTCATCATCGAAAATCAACACGGAACCCGAAACGTTCTGACCGTCCATAATCTGATCCGGCGTCAACCGGATCACACTGCTGTCGATTTCAATGGGTGTACGGTGTGTGCGGCCGATACCTCCGGCATGCCATGTCGATCCGGTTGCACAGAGAATATGCCGGCACTTCAACTCATCGGCAAGCTCAAGAACCTGCTGTTTATCCAGCCTGCTCTCAAAATACACCTCAACATTCCTCATACGCTGGATTTGTCCCAGTCGATAATCAACCACCCTCTTCCATTCGGAAAGTCCGGGCAGAAGGGATTCCCGAGCGACCCGCCCGCCCGCATGTCGGGATGCCTCGGCAAGCACTACACGGTATCCCCGCTTGCCGAGGGACATTGCCGCTTCAAGCCCGGCAGGCCCTGCACCAATCACGAGAATCGAATCTTCCGAGCTTTTGGGTGCAATCTGTTCGGGGTGCCAGTTTTTTCGGTACTCCTCGCCCATGGTCGGGTTCTGTGTACAGCGTATGGGTGACACGGTCATATCGCCCGATACGCAGATATTGCAACCGATGCATTCGCGGATATCCTCGAGCCTGCCCTGACGGATTTTCTCCGGCAGGAAGGGATCTGCGATAGAAGGACGCGCTGCCCCAATCATATCCAGCACTCCACGCCTGACTTGATCGACCATGGTATCGGGAGATGTGAAACGGCCAACCCCAACCACCGGCTTGCCAGTTATCTGTTTCACAAAAGCAATATACGATTCCTGATCGCCTTCGCTTGCGAAGCGGGAAGACCTAGAGTCATGCATCCAGCCTGAAATGTTGACATCCCAGATGTCCGGTAAATCGGCCAGCATCTCCACGACATCGCGGCCTTCATCCTCGCTCAGAGAATCCTGTCCCATAAACTCCCTGACCGCGAGTCTGAGAGCGATCCCACACCGATCACCAACCGCATCGCGCGTATCATCAAGAACCTCGCGTAACAGGCGAGTCCGGTTTTCCAGAGAGCCGCCATATTCATCGGTTCGATTATTGAACTTGCGCGAGAGAAAATGTGCCAGCAGGGACAGACTGTGTGCCGCATACACATAGACGATGTCAAAGCCTATGTCTCTTGAGCGGATCGCAGCGCGTCGATGCCAGCGTCGGAAGTTGGCAATGTCTTCACGCGTCATCTTGTATGCCTGCACAGGGTCCAGGTTGGTTGCCGGAATCATCTCGCTGACAGCCATTAGTGGCAGACGACTATGTCGATTGGTTGCCTCATGTCCATTGTGCGTGATTTCAATGGCTGCGAGTGAGTCGTGCTCATGAATCGCATCCACTGTCAAGGCCAGTCGATGCATGTCCTTCTCATCCCAGAGCCGACCTTCAAGGTATGGAGATACATCGGTGCTCGGATGGATATCCACTTCTTGAGTGGATACGACTCCCCATCCGCCTTCGGCCTTGATGCCACGCATTGTAGCCTCGGATTTGGGAAACACATAGCCCAGACTATTGCAATGCGGGACCTGATAAAATCGGTTGCGTGACGTGACCGGGCCGATTTGAACCGGCTCGAACAACACGTCATAACGGGAATTGCTGTGTGAATTGTTGTAATCAGACATACCATTTAAACTCCTGGATCTCGCGAGCCTTGAATGTATTGTATTCCTCAAGCTTGCAGGTCGTGTACACCCTTATATACTGTTCTCCAAGATAGTCAGCCAGAAATTGACTTTTTCTGGACAGGCTCATTGCCTGATCAATCTCGGTCGGGATAGTTCTACTTTGACTGGCCACAGTATCGCCGATAGTTGGCGGTCCCGGATCGATTTTCTGCTGAATGCCATAATGGATGCCAGCCAGAATCGTCGCAATCAGGAGATAGGGATTTGCATCAGCACCCGCGATCCGATGCTCAATGCGCCGTGCTTCGGGATTGCTCTTCGGGATACGGAATGCAACGAAACGATTTTCGAATCCCCAGTCATCGCGGATCGGGGCGTAGGAGTCCGGCCTGAAACGCCGGTAGGCGTTCACATTTGGGGCAAAAACCCCCATGCTCTCGGCCATTGTCTTGCGTACGCCACCCAGAGAATATCGCATCAGGTCACTGAGCGAATCCATTTCCCCATATTGCCCATCTCCCGAAAACACATTCTTTCCGCTCTTGTCGAGCAAGCTGATATGAACGTGCAAGCCACTGCCGGAATGTTCGGGGAACGGCTTTGCCATAAAGGTAGCACGCATATTGTGTATGCGGGCTACACCCTGAATGGTTCTTCGCAACATTACATACTGATCGGCAGCCAACAGTGCATCATCGACGTGATGCAGATTCAGTTCAAACTGTCCCGGTGAATACTCCTTGGAGATCGCGCTGATCCGAATACCCTGATCCTTGCAAACCGAAACTACCTGATCGAAATAGCGGCTAAATTCCTCGACTTCGTCAATGCTGTAGACTTGGGTTGCGGTCGGTTGCTTGCCAGTCGATGGCAAATGAGCGGGTACTGGGCCTGTTTCATCATCCATGTCAGGCTCAAGGAGATAAAATTCCGGTTCGAAAGCAACAACAGGGCACAAACCAAGCGAGTCAAACTGATCAAGTATCCTCCTTAGTACATTGCGCGGTTCATAGTAGTAAGGTGTACCATCCAGTCCTGTCAGGGTCAACATCATCTGGGCAGTTGGCAAATCGGTCCAGGCGCACGGAGCAAGGGTCTCAACAATCGGTATCGCAATCTCATCAGGATCGCCATCCGAATATCCGAGGTTTTCGGGATCTTTCGAATCACCGTTGACGGTCAACAGAAAGGTTGAGCCGGGGAGCATCATTCCGTCATGAAACAGTTTGCCGGCTTCTTCAATCGGATATCGCTTGCCGCGGATGATGCAGCTCAAGTCTGGTATGTATGCGTCCAGATACCGGGTCTGGGGATATCGTTCCAGATATTGATCAAGAACCGAGTCTGGTTGAGTGGACATCGTAGATTACTCAGTACTGGAAATTAATTCTCGAACGGAAGTAAATCAAGAGTAATTTATACTCCTGACACCCAAGTACGATAAGGACTCTGCCCGCCGGAAAATACGGAAGGTTAATTCTCTCCATAATCGGTCAGAGCCTGTCTTGCAGATCGAGGCGGGAATCACTGGGCATGGCATTTTCAACCTTCGGGTCAGGATTTCCCTGCTCAACCAGAAAGCTTCGAAACGAGGGGATGGGGCTGTAATATGCACTATCATCGCTTTTCTGTATTGCTCCTTGATGCACGAGATGCGAGATAAAGTCCAAAACGGGGTCTGGACTCCCGGAAAGCGATTTAGGCAACGAAAAGTTGCTGGCATTTCCCTGACATTTATTCACCGCATTTACGATGTCAGAGATATCCATCCCATCCCTGAATTTTGACATGACAGCTGCCGTCAGGCCATTTGCTGATTCCATCATGGGGCTTTGCTGGGCCCTGTAATAGGAAATGCGGCTCTTCCGGAATTCGGCATCCAGCAAATCCCAGTCCAGGGCCTGCATGTCTCCATGGACCTTGAGCAGTTCCTGCCCCAGCACGGCCTGCGCGAAATGGAGGTGCCTGGGCCAGCCCTCGGACGGCTCCGCATAGGCCATGAGGCGGTCCTCGAACCCCTCCGCAGGCACCCCGAATGTCCGGCAGAAGCCCTCCATCACCTGCCGCGTCTCCCCGCCCGACAGGCAGCCGACCTCGTGCAGCCGGGTGCCTCTCGTCAGCTGCATCTTCCGGGACTTGTCGGGGGTGTCCCCGAGGCCGGCCAGGACCAGAGTCAGCGGCAGGTTCCAGGCGTTGTCGTGCAGGGCCTGGAGAACCTGGGCAACCGGGGAGTCGGCATCGTGATCGAACCGCTGCGCCTCGTCGATCGCCACAATGACCGGGGCCCTGAGACGGCTGAGTCTGGGAAGAGAATTGACCCAGTGTTGGAAGTCAACGATGCCCGCAAGGGAATGGGACTGGTTCGACCTGGTCTGTCTCTGCATGTTAATCCCGACATCACCAAGATTCACCCCGAGAGACAGACTGCGCTCATACCGTTCGACAAAGTCCGGTGCCTTCCTCTTGCATACCAGGCTTGCCAGCGGCTTCAGTATGCCAATCGGGCTGGCAATCATGGCCGAATTCAGCAGCAGAACCCGAGGCCTGACTCCCGGCAGCCCGGACGCTGCGGATGGGGTCATTTCCCAGTCCCCGAGCCTTCCCAGGATGGAACTCTTGCCCGCCCCCGGCGCTCCGTGCACGATGCGCGTGTTGCCCGCCACCCCATGACTGCCCTCGCGGAACCAGGTGCCCGGCCTCCATGATTCCTTCGACACGGCCAGAATGTCATCCAGAATGGGACCCCGGCCTGCGAACACGGGAGGGGCCTCCTTTTCTCCGCGCCGTATGAATTTTTCCAACGCCCTTGCTTGAAATTCGCTCATTTCTCATTAATTCCGGCTATTGTGGATGCCTGACTGATTCTGATGAAAACGCCCGGATTTGTCAAATTGGTTCCAGATCGACAGGAATGTTCCGGAATCCTGCTGCGCAGAGCTGCCACTCCATTGATTCGATGCTCCCCGCATTCATCCTGCGAAGCATGCAATCGCTCGACATATATGCCGCGGATGTCGCTTCACTTCACTTGAGCAAGGTCTGCTGCCGGATACTGGCATATGCCTGATCCGCCCATGAAGTGAGTCTGGCCCACTGCTCATGGACATGTTCGCAAGATGGTCAGGATGTTTAAATACGCCCTTGAGATGTAGAAAACGCTCCAGATAATCTCCCATAGAGCGCTTGATAGAGTGCAGCCTGCACTGAACGTTCAAACATCACCGGAACATCAGGCAAGCAATGAGCATATGGCAGAATTGCAGACACAAACGTTGCAAATCGATCCTCGGATAATCCACTGGGAACATATCTCTGCAACAGATCTGCCATTATAAAATCACGAAATTTGCACCCTGAAGCCTGAGTCCCTGAATTTCCAGGTGCGATAGGGATCCTGTCCTGCCACAGCAAGATGTGGAAGGTTAATTCTATTCTTACCATAAACGGTCAGAACCTGTCTTGCAGATCGAGGCAGGAATCACGGAATAGCACTTGCACCCCATGAATCAGGACTACCCTGCTCAATCAGAAAACTGCGAAACGAGGGGATGGGACTGTAAAATGCTCCGCTCCCTGCTTCCTGCAGGACACCCTGGTGGACGAGATGCTCAATCAGCCCATATGCATCTCTTTTCCCTTCCAGCAGGGAATTCTCCAGATCAAACCCTTTCCCGGGTTTTGCATTGTCTTCAACCAGCTCCCTGATATCTTCCAGATTCATGCCTGTCCTGAACTGTGCCATGACGGCAGCCGTCAGGCCATGCAGGGAATGCATGGGCTTGCTTTGCTGGCCCTGGTAGTATCGGGTGCGGCTCTCCCTGAATTCGGTGTCCAGCAAGTTCCAGTCCAGGGCCTGCATGTCTCCATGGACCTTGAGCAGTTCCTGCCCCAGCACGGCCTGCGCGAAATGGAGGTGCCTGGGCCAGCCCTCGGACGGCTCCGCATAGGCCATGAGGCGGTCCTCGAACCCCTCCGCAGGCACCCCGAATGTCCGGCAGAAGCCCTCCATCACCTGCCGCGTCTCCCCGCCCGACAGGCAGCCGACCTCGTGCAGCCGGGTGCCTCTCGTCAGCTGCATCTTCCGGGACTTGTCGGGGGTGTCCCCGAGGCCGGCCAGGACCAGGGTCAGCGGCAGGCTCCAGGCATTGTCGTGCAGGGCCTGGAGAACCCGGGCAACCGGGGACCCGGCATCGTGATCGAACCGCTGCGCCTCGTCGATCGCAACAATGACCGGGGCCCTGAGACGGCTGTGCCAGGGAAGGGACTTGATCCAGGTCCTGAATTCTTCAATACCCACCATGGAATGAGCTTGGCTCGGCCTGGATTCCCCCTTTGCACTGACAGAGATATCACCAATGCCCATGCCGAGAGACAGACTCCGATCATATTGCCTGTTGAACTCCCGTGCTCTTCTTTCGCAGACCAGCTCTGCCAATGGCTTGAGTATGCCTGCCGGAGTAACGATTTCCGCTGAATTCAGCAACAGGATTCGTGGCCTGATTTTCGGCAGCCCAGAAGCTTCCGATGGCGTCATTTTCCAGTCCTCGAGCCTTCTCAGTATGGAACTCTTGCCCGCACCGGGTGCACCATGCACGATGCGGGTGTTCCCTGCCAGACCGTGGCTGTCCTCGCGAAACCAGTTTCCCGGCTTCCATGATCTCTTCGACACGGTCAGAATGTCGTCCAGAATGGGATCCCGGCCTGCGAACACGGGAGGGGCTTCCTTTTCCCCCTCGTCTATAAACTGCCTTAACGCCTTTGCTTGAAATTCGCTCATTTCTCATTAATTCCGGCTATCGTGAACGCCTGACTGATTCTGATGAAAACGCCCGGGTTTGTCAAACCGGTTCCAGATCGACAGGAATGTTCCGGAATTTTGTCAGTCCAATTCAGGAATACCCCTTTTTTGGGTGGTGTGGCAGTGGCTACCGGGGTTCTGAGAATAGCGCGAGGCAGGAAATTGAAAGAAGATTATGAGGGTACAAAGCTTAAGCGATGCTCGGAAGATGCAGCTGTCTACAAACTAATGACTGTAGAAGCGATCAAGGTATCCAATGGAATCTTGTAAAGCCCTAAACATCACAAAATGTCTGTCTCGTTGCTTGAATATTCAACAACCCTTGATGAATTTTAGGCTGGGAAAAGTAATCGTAGCACTCCCATGCCCTTTTCAGATTTCAAGCGAGAAATTGAGTCGTTGTCTGGACGCATGATTTTCAAGTGCAAGATCAATCAGCCTGTCAACCAATTCAGCATACGGCAATCCGCTATCCGCCCATAATCTGGGATACATGCTGATCGGGGTAAACCCTGGCATGGTGTTGACTTCATTCAATAAGATATTTCCCGAGTTTCTGTCAACAAAGAAATCAATCCGTGCCAGACCTTTGCCACCAATCGTACGGAAGGCTTCAACAGCAAGTTCCTGTACCCGAGCGGCTGTATTGGAATCAAGGGGGGCAGGCACGGCATAGTCGGTCTGGTCATCCAGATATTTTGTCTCGTAGTTGTAGAACTCTGCGCCAGGAATGATCTCACCGAGAATTGAGGTTTCAATATCGTGATTGCCGAGTACCGAGCACTCTATTTCATGACAATTTTCCACGGACTTTTCAACCACAACCTTGTTGTCGAATTGAAACGCATGCTCAAAGGCACCTAGAAGGTGATCGTTGTCATGCACCTTGCTGATGCCCACGCTTGAGCCAAGGTTGGCCGGTTTGACAAATACCGGATAGCCCAGATCCTCGATTTGGGTCACTATGTCCCGTTGATTGTGCTCGAACCAAAAATATTCGCAAATCCGATAGGGGGTTTGCGGTATGCCTGCTGTATCAAACAGTTTTTTCGAGTGAGCTTTGTCCATGGCAATGGCCGAGGCAGACACGCCACAGCCGACGTATGGGATGCCCGCCATCTCGAACAATCCCTGGATGGTGCCGTCTTCGCCAAAGGTGCCATGCAGTACCGGAAAAATCACATCGATATGCGGTACCTCGAAATCTTGGTCGAGAGCACGCAGGCTTGCATGCTGGTGGAGGTCCAGTGTGACTTGATCCTTGCGCTTGGGACGTTCTTCTGAACTAAATACCATCTTGTCCGCAATCTCATCAATATTCTGGCCAAGGTGCCAATACCCCTGCTTGTCGATACCAACCACCCAGACATGAAACCGTTTTGGGTTGATGGCACTCATGATAGATCGTGCTGATATGACGGAAACTTCATGTTCGCATGAGCGTCCGCCAAACAGAACCGCGAGATTGAGTTTTGTTGTCAAAACAGATTCGTAACTTGTCGTTGATCAGGGTTTCAGGAGTGATGCTTTTATCCAGTAACGAGGACAACTTGGGCTTGTCAGCACCTAGACCAGCAGGTTGTAGACGATCGTTCTTGGGGTTCTGATAGAACCATCAACCCGTGACTTTCTACATAAGTAGTACTACCTAATGGGAAAGGGGGGAAATCTAGAGAATATCCATTTAGACTCATTTTATTGCGGTATAAATCTCGTTTCTTGCTGAATCCAGACTATTCAACTTTACTCTCGAAACATTGTCATCAAGTCCCGGGGTTCTCCACCTTTCCAAAGCGAAATTAATCATTTTTTCTTCTCTAATGTCGAAAAAGCGTTTATAGACATTAAGCCAGTAATACTGAGTTCTTTTTTTCCATCCAGTTTCTTCCTCTATGGCTTTATCGAAAAAGCTCTTCAACTCTCTAATCATCAGGGTATTGGGAGTATTTTCATCAATATCAAAATACAACTTGATTTTTTCCTCGATTCTTTTGTTGCTTACTGCAATGTTCAACCCCTCGTTCAAGAGCAGGAAATTACCAAGCCTGCGCTTATTCACATCTCGATAGTCACTGTCATCAATTACGCTGGTTTCATTTACTGCCCAGATATGCTCCTTATGATACAAATCATTCTGTTTTTCTGCTTCATCGCGAGTAACTAGGAGCTTATGAATATCCCCGCTTTTCTTTTGCTCGGATTGCAGAAATTCTTCGTAGCTTGCAAGAAAAAATTTCAAACTGACCCATTGGCAGTAATCTCTGGCCTCATTCTTGTCGAGGGTGAGGCATTCAACAAACGCACTGTCATTGGCTCGTTCATGGATAAATTTTCTCAACTCCTTTTTCAGCCATAGAACGTCAATTTTCTCTCCTTGAACCTCCTTTCCAAAATTATTAAAAAATTGATGGGCAAGCCAAAATAGATGGCTTTGCCTAGTATCCGCCCTCTTCGCAATACCTGTTACATTAGTAGCGAAAATTCAGTTTTTCCAGCAATTCGAAAAGGTCTTTTCTATCGTTTTGGCCCTTGGCCCTATTTGAAATAGCCAGGATTAGAGGCATGATAGAAGCATCTACAGGGTGATGACTAATACGTTCCAGCCAGGATTTCTCTGCACCCGTTACGTTTTCCCTTGTCGAATATTTTGCGTAGCTGAAAGAAGCATTTTTGAGAAAGTCGATGAATGCTTTTATTTCTTCTACTATTTTTACATTGCCGTCATAGTCGGGTGGCCAGGCTTTTTTAAGGTTGTCATATACATGATGCCTTAGGGCCTTGTCTGGATACTGAAATACGATCCAGCAATTCCGCAGGAATGAATTTTCATTTTCATTGTTGGTGCAATCTGCTTTATCCAGATTTCTCAAGATTTCCGACCATGAATCTACCACTTTTTTCTTTATAGATTCAAGGTCATTCTTTTCACTGAAGTAAATCAGGTAGTTCTTGATTTTATCGAGTTCACTCAAAGGCTTGCCGCGGTTGTTTATTACCTCAAACATAATGCCTATTTCCTTGTCTTTGTCTTCGTCTTTTGGGATATAAACCAGAAACCCGAGTTTTTCGCGAACACATCGTAATACAGCATCAATGTCACCCTGTTTATCGAGCCAGGCCTGACATTCTCCAACTGCATTCTTGAGGTTATGGTGGGATCTGGAAGTTAAGTCTTCAGACGGGACTTTTTCCAACAATTCTTCGAAATATGCACCCAAGCGTTGTTGTTGCTCCAATTCCAGTTTGAATACAGGATTCCCAATATCGCCATCCCGGATGAACTTTCGGAAGATTTCATTAGATTTGCTTTCTTCGCCAGATTCCCTCAACTTCCGACATATCACGAATAGAAATAGTATCAAGGTCGTTACTCTTTGCTGTCCATCCACAAGATCAAACACCTTGTATCCGAGTTTCTCTTGTCCCGTATCGGATGCAACTATAGTACCGGTATAATGCTTGTGTCTACATCCTGCCTTGATGAGATATCCGATATCCTTGAAAAGATCAGTTCTCTGCTCTTCCTCCCATGAATAGCCGCGCTGGTATTCAGGAATCTTGAAAATGCGTTTTTCATGCTCCCCACCCCCGAATATCTGATCCAGCGACATGAGTTCATATCCAAAATGACTACTTGATACCATATTTATTCATAATCTCACAAAGTTGCAGCACCACTATATGCATATGCGATTATAATTTATTTGATTCAACAGAATATAATGCTTATGTTTTTGGGTCATATTGGCGTGAAAAAGCTTTCTGCCCGGGAGGGCTAAGAGCCGCTTCGGCCAACTGATCTATACAGTGCGCTAGGATCTTTTTATTCAAAAAAACACCAAAGGCCCGCTGTGGTGGCCCTACGCACCAAAGATTATAAACGTCTTACTATCAAACGCATCCGGGTGGGTGATCAATGTACATGGATCGTAAATGTCCCGTAAGGCAGCCTATCCCATTGTTGATATCTTCGCAGGGCCCGGTGGCTTGGGCGAAGGCTTTTCGTCACTTTTGCGTGATAAGTCGGATGCTTGTTTTAAGGATATGGTTTCCATTGAACAGGATGAGTTTGCACATCGGACACTGCTCCTAAGACATTTCTTAAAGTGCTTCAAAAGCAGTCAATTCCCTATCGATTACTATGACTTCCTTAAGGGTGACATTACATTACAGGAGTTATTTTCTCGTCATCCAAAACAAAAGAAACACGCTGACGATTCAGCAATTCGTGTTCCGCTCGGAGCTCAGAATCATGACTTAGTCTGTAGAATAATATCTCAGAGACTAAAGAAACACAAAAAATGGGTGCTTATCGGTGGGCCGCCATGTCAGGCCTACTCACTTGTTGGCAGATCAAGAATGATGGGTGACCCAGCATTCGAGGAGGATGAGCGTCATTTTCTATACAAGGAGTATCTAAAGATAATCATTGATCATGCCCCGCCTGTTTTCGTGATGGAGAACGTGAAAAGAATTCTCTCTGCTCGAGTGAAAGACGAACTGGTAATCAACAAGGTAATTACCGACCTGACTAACCCGAAAGATGCGCTTGGCATGTCATCCAACGGGCTTGGATACAGCCTCTATTCGTTGTCCGAAGAAGGCGTGTCTGAAAGAGAGATCGATCCGCGAAAGTTTCTTGTCCGGGCAGAACAATACGGAGTGCCGCAGGCACGGCATCGCTTGTTTATCGTTGGCATCCGTAATGATATTAAGGTCCGTCCGGGTAGACTTAAACCCCATGATCCTCCAACACTGAAACAGACTATCGGCGATCTCCCGAAGATCAGAAGCGGCATATCGAAAGGCACCGATACCTATGATGCATGGAGAGCAGAAATCGATAGCATTGATCGCGGCACCGTCAGCAAGGAGTTGAACGGTCATGGATATGTGAGTGATTTAATTAAACTGATGGAATCTGACCTATCCACCCCGCCTGAAGCTTTGGAAAAATCATCTTTGAGATATCCTGACCATCCACAGCTTTCGCACTGTGTATTCGATAGCATTTACGATCCTAAACTACCGATTCTCGATAGCCACGAATCACGTTCACACATGCCGCCAGATCTTCGGCGCTATGCATTTGCTGCATCTTTTGCTTCGGTTACAGGAAAAAGCCCAAAACTTGCCGATTTTCCGATTAGTCTATTGCCAAATCACGCCAATGTCGCAGAAGGGCGTGCGGGAAAGATGTTCTCAGACCGTTATCGCGTTCAACTTCCTAATCTGCCCGCAAAAACCATAACGTCACATATCTCAAAGGATGGACATTACTTTATCCATTACGATCCGAAGCAGTGCAGAAGCTTAACAGTAAGAGAGGCGGCCCGTCTCCAGACTTTTCCTGATAATTATCACTTTGAAGGACCACGAACGTCACAATATCACCAAATCGGCAATGCTGTACCGCCATACCTTGCGCGACAGATTGCTGAAATCATTGCTGAAGTCCTCGATAAAGCCAAGGAGGTAACATAATGACAGTCTGTATTACAGCAAGATACCGCAGTTGGGACATGCCACAAATTCCCTATAAGTTTACAAAATCTAGAACAATACTTCGGGCATTCCTAGGTCGTACATGTTTTCTCTACCTGATGTGCAACAAACAACTCTCTGGAAAACCCGTGCATCGTTTTGTCAAGAAGCAATACAGCTATTTTTGTGAATGGTTGTTATTGAGTTTGTCATTTTGGCTGCCTGAAAGCAACAACTTCCGAATCAAACTTAGCATTCTGGGCAGAGAAAATTTGATGATGCTGTCTAGTGGCTCAAAGAAATTGTTTAACTGCGCAATCTTGGCTGACAGAGTCATCACAATCTGTGAGTGTGGAATTGGGTCAATCCCTATTGGATTTGACCAAGGTTTGGGTAAACCACTCAGAGAGGGGTGGGATGGCTAAAGAGTACCATCTGCCCCCAAGTGCTTCTTCCTTGTTGGAATCAATGAGGGACCTTGGCTACTCACTTGAAACCGCGATTGCTGATCTTGTAGATAACAGCATTTCTGCCGAAGCGAGCAAAGTGGACATACTCTTTGACCCGACTCGAGAAAATCCTACACTTGGGATCATCGATAATGGCCATGGTATGAACGAAGCAGACATAATAAGTGCTCTTCGTCATGGGTCGAAAAATCCGTCAGAGACCCGTTCGCCGAGAGATCTTGGTCGCTTTGGGCTGGGACTGAAGACTGCCTCGTTTTCACAGTGTACGAGGTTGACTGTGATTAGCAACCCTGGCGACAGACTATACGCAGCAGAATGGAATCTCGATACTGTCCGCAAAAAGGACGACTGGCTTATTTCAATCCTTGATCCTGAAGAGATAATGGAGTTACCGTTCCAGAATTTGATAGAGAGTAAGGGAACAGCGATTGTTTGGCAAAGCCTTGATCGCTTATTCGAAGAAGAAACAGGAACTAAGCGGGATGAGATCGTAAATGAGAAACTAGATGCTGTCGAACGTCATCTCTCATTGGTGTTTCATCGGTTTCTAAGTGGTGAAGTTCGTGGGCAAAAGAAACTCCTGCTTACGCTTAATTGCCACCCTGTTAAGCCTTTTGATCCGTTCTGCCGGAGCAATTCAGCTACCCAAGTTTTGCCAAAGGAGGTCGTGCGTATCGATGGAGAGTCAGTTCACTTGCAGCCATATATCCTTCCGCATCATAGTAAATTGACTGCAAAAGAGTATGATTTCTACAAGAACAGAAGCGATTTCATCTCCAACCAAGGTGCTTACATCTACAGAAGAGAGCGTCTGATGGCATGGGGCGACTGGTTTCGACTGATTCCAAAGGGTGAAGCCACCAAATTGGCCCGAGTACAGATCGACTTTCCGAATACCCTTGATGAAATGTGGACGATTGATATCATGAAGTCGCATGCACGCCCACCTGCAGCTGTAAGAGTACGTCTTCGACAGATTATCGACCGAGTTTCTGAGCGTAGCACAAGGGTTCATAAAGGCAGAGGAAAAAAGCTATTCGATGAGATCAAGTCACCTATTTGGGAGCGCTACGCTGATCATGGAAATATCCGATATTCACTGAATAAGGAACACCCACTGATCAATGCACTCCGTTCTGGTCTGAGCGATGAAAACGTCCGGCGCCTTACAACGCTCATTGAGGCGATTTCGACAGCACTCCCAGTGGAAATGATCTATTCAGACTATTCTACCCATCCCCACGAGATTCACCGAAACAGTGCTTCCAGGGAAGAAATCATTGAACGGCTTAGGGCCTTGAAGGAATGCCTTTTTGGAGATGGAGATGTGGATATCGGGGTTTTTAGGGAAGTCATGAGATCAACCAGGTATTTTGAAGGGGCAAACGACATCACAGAAGAATATATTGCGAAAGAACTGAGAAATGAACATTAACAGGATTGAGAAACAAAAGAATCTTACCAGTGGACTAATCTTATTACTGGCTTCTTTACCTGAGGCGCTAACTCATGAAGAAGTTGGTGAGCGTGCAAAAAAACTGGCTGCTGAATACAAATATGATGGCCCACTCAAAACAGTCATCGATGATGCGCTCATCGCCGTGGACTCCCGCATGGGTGCTGGAGTATCGCTCGTTGATGTTGAAGCCGACCACGACGATGAATGGGTATATAAGCGTGAAGATATCATTTGGACTTATTCTGATGCTTATGAAGAATATTTGAAGAGGGAGCAGATGCATCCATCGATTGTTCAATCTTTAAGTGATGTTGGAAAAAAAATCCTTGGGCATCTCCAAGATCCTGAAAGTGAAGGGATGTGGGACCGGCGAGGCCTAGTTATTGGGCACGTGCAATCGGGCAAGACTGCAAACTATATGAGTGTTATCACCAAGGCGGCAGACGCTGGATACAAGTTCATTATAGTTATTGCCGGTATCCACAATAATCTGAGAAAACAGACTCAAGAACGCATCGACAGAGGCTTCGTTGGGCGATCCAGCGATCCAGAAAATCGAATGAAAGTTGGCGTCGGTCTCTCCCAAAACTATCCACATCCAGCCACGCTAACGAACATTCATGATGACTTCAGCAAAAGGACAGCCAACCAGAGTGGATGGAAGATCAACGATCTCAATAAGCCCACGGTTTTGGTGATCAAGAAGAACGTTCTCACTCTAGAAGCGCTTCATGTTTGGCTCAAAGAGATGAACGCACAGGCTGACGGTGTAATCGCTGATGTCCCGATGTTAATGATTGATGATGAGGCTGACAATGCTTCAATAAATACAAATAGACCTGAACTCGACCCCACTAAAACAAACGCCATGCTGCGGTGCATACTTAAACTTTTCGCCAAGTCATGCTATGTTGGATATACTGCTACACCATTTGCAAACATCTTCATCAATCGGGATTCCTATGATGATGCTGTCTATGAGGAATTGTTCCCTCGGGATTTCATCTTCAGTCTTGACGCACCCAACACCTATTTCGGGCCCGACAAAGTATTCATCGAAGAGGAAAGCAGTGCAAGCGTCGTAAGGTCTATTTCGGACTGTGAAGATTACCTCCCTTTCTCACATAAGAAAGACGATCCAGTCGTAGAGCTTCCACCGAGCCTTTACAAAGCAATAAATCAATTTATTCTTGCTAGAGCCATCCGAAATCTAAGGGGGCAGGTCAACAAGCACTGCTCAATGATGATCAACGTTTCCCGATTTGTGTCAACTCAAAATAATGTGCGAGATTTTGTGAGTCTATATGAAAAGAAGGTGCGTCAGGCAGTGAAAGCGTATTATGCAATGCCGGATTCAATATCGCAGAAAAACGAAGTGATGATCTCACTCAGGACTTGTTTTGACATTGAATATTCCGCTTGTGGTTTCGAATGGTCAGAAATCAAAGCGGCACTGAATAATGTTTTCGAAAATCTGCGAATTTTCGTTATAAATAGTAAGTCTGACGAGGTGCTTGATTATAGGAAACATGAGCGTGGTGGCAACAGCCTTACTGCAATAGCTATTGGCGGGTTGAGCCTATCTCGTGGGCTTACAATCGAAGGTTTGACCGTGAGCTACATGTATCGCAACACACGCATGTACGACACACTTATGCAAATGGGACGTTGGTTTGGTTATAGACCGGGTTTTGAGGATGTTTGCCGGGTCCATTTGTCGCCAGACTCTATAAATTGGTATGGACATATCGCCGAGGCATCGGAGGAGCTACGTCAGCAAATAAAAAGAATGCGGCGCGATAAAATGAGCCCAAAACAATTCGGCCTATATGTGAGGGCCCACCCTGACCAGTTGCTTATTACCGCCGCCAATAAGATGAGAAGCGGAGAGAAAATTACCGTTAAGCAAAATTTTAGCGGCAGGATTATCGAGAGCTATCGTTTGCCATCTGACCAAAAGATTAATGAAGATAATGAAAAACTTATTGCTGAGTATTGGAAAAGAAATTTCGGCTGTGACAAGTTGGAAACGACTGAAAAAGGGTGGCTTGCACGTGATGCAAATCTGTCGGAAATCGAAGGTTTTCTGACGAAATTCCGCAGTCCGTACTTTGATGATCGAAAGAGTGCAGCAATCAGTTACCTTGGGGAGCTTTCAAATAGTTACCTAATTACCACCAATCATAAGTCATGTTTCAGGAGGTTTTCCGGCATGGGCGG
>JAPOSW010000086.1 GCA_026709505.1 Gammaproteobacteria bacterium
TGAATCGTCAACATACCTGACTTTATCGAAACCTTGACTTAACAAAATGTCCTCTGCCTCGTATCGATATTTATTCATTTAATTTTCTCCCAGCACTGACCGATTTCATTATTGAGACAAAGCCACAAATTCTATAAGCTTTCTGGATCTGTGTTGGTGGGATATACCAAGATACAACTTTATCCCAGTGAGTAACTCAACCTTATGCTATAACTCTATATTTGAGTTAACGCTTCCAAATTTCTTTAGCGCGTTCAAAGAGTTCCTTACCACGTTTCTGAATGGAATTTTCAGTCCAGGTTTCATAATTAGCAATATCCCTGTTCATATGCAACAAAGAGTTTTGATTTAGCGCTTCTCGTTTTTCAGCCCAAGGTAAATTTGATTGTTCGCCATTCAGAGCAGCACTCAGCAGTGTAAGATTTCCCAGCGTGTGAATAAGGGACTGGCGACGTTTATAGAGAACCCATCGATCGTCTTCATCATCAATAATTAATGATTCATCCCATGATAACGTCGTCCCATCTGGCAATGGCCAGTGTTGATACCAACTCTGTGGCATTAGATGTTCAATGTGCGGTGTTTCGGTAAAACTTAGAGGTTCTACTCTTGATGACAGATAAGTTTGGTTCAAATTTGTCATAATCAATCGAATTTGCGCGGACGTTAAGCGATGGTAGGCTTGTTCATTTAGCCAACCTTCCAAGAATTGGCTGTCAGTTGGCCACATACTGCTCACTCCTTTTGACGAAAGTAGGAATTGCTTGAGGTTTTCGGCATTTGCCCCCTCGTTTCGGAGGTTTTTTGATAAATTGAGAAACATCCGATTGTAATTTTTTGCTCCCATATTGCAAACAGCCCGACGAAGCAAAAAGGATTCAAGTATATTCGTCACTCCTTCCCATTCATCCTCGTCCATCTGTGCATCCAGCAATGTCAACAAAAACGGATATGAAGTACTAACTTCAAATATAGTTAAAAACTTGCTCAGTCTTTGCATTGAATCACCATCGTCAGGTGAAATAATCCGACGAAAGTGTTTTGCTTGACGCGATATTGCCGTCATTTCTTCATAGACAGACTGAAATGGTTTTTCCTTAGTAATCCAATTTCGATACTCAACATAAAGATGTTTTACCGGAATATCGCGACCTTTTCGGCTTGCAAGATAGTGCTGAAGAAATAGATCGCTTCGAGGACGCTTAAGACGTCCCTGCTTGATTTCTTCTCTCCAGAATTCACTGTCGAAGTCTGACCAATGATCTTTATAGGCTTGCTCAACATTGAGATCTTCTCGTGATGCGCGATAAAAGATGTCATTCCGCAAGAGATCGGCCGGCAACAGTGATGCCCCTCGTGCGTTGAGAGTTTCAAAGATTACTTGTGGATCATCATCTGAATCCAAGTCAATCACTACGACCATCAATGCATCGCGGAGTGTTTGAAAACACTCATCTAGCCGAGTGCAAATCGGTATATCATGAGCAATCATAGGATCATCAGCAATCCCCTCAAAGAAGTCCTTTAGGGTTTTGTAGAAAAAAAAGTAGGCTTCAACCATACGCGGGCGTGGGTCCGGTTTACGGGCATACCTTCGTCGAGTCAATTGGTGTCGCTTTGAAAGTTCGTCCGTTGATTTGGATTCAATGACATCTTGAAATTGTTTCCGGTCTGCTTGTGTTGGCCAAACCTTAAACCGATCTACATTTGGGTCAGCCATCATTCCGGTATTCTCAAGATATTTTTGGGCTTCGGCTGCAAGATCAGAGCAATCCTGCGATTGGCAATAATCACGAAAAGCTGCAAGAAACAGTTGTAGAGTCGTAAGACGCTGTTGACCATCAATAACCAACCGAACAGTAACATGGCTTGTCGGTGTCTTTTTTTGATTTAAAACCATTGCGCCTAGAAAATGCACTGGAGAATTATTGTGTTCCTCTATCTCTAGAGATTCGGCAAATTTTCTTTGAATATCTTCCCATAAAGGCTCCCATTGCTCTTCGCGATTCCAGACATACTGACGTTGAAAGAGAGGCACTTCAAGACGCTGTTTCGCATCAAAAATGGCAAGCAGAGATTGTTTATGAACATTCATTTGTAATTCCCTTTTAAATCGTTCATTTCTTTTCTTATTTCGTACGTATCATTCAAGGATGAACGCCGGCCCGATTCTTTTTCTATCTTTTTGAAAACCAAATCAAGGTACTTATCGCTTGAAACCATTGCTTGCATTGCAACCAAAGCAAACCGATCTAACTTGGTCATATTTGTGTGTATCTCATCTGATTCACGTTTTGTAACATCCTCTGGTAATTCATGGTACGTCATTGTTATGCCCTCTGACCGTCAAGCCGTTCTTTGGTATATTCAAACCATCCGTTAATGTTGTTCAAACCATCGTCTTCACATTCAAGCAAGGTGTTTAACTCCCTGATTATCTCTTTGGTTTTATTGTGTAACGGCTCAAACATCTGCAACTCCTCTCTGTCTCTTATTCGCTCGCAGCAACAGAAGTACTTACGCTCTAACCGATTGATGATGTTTACTATTTGGTCACATGACTTCCCTGTGAATTTCCCATCTCGCCGTCTTGGCTTTTCCTTTAACTTGGCGAAATCGGTCCGATCGATGGCATTCTGTAGAGATTTCTGATAATTCATTTCTTTACCTTATTAACACTAAATCCTGAAAACATAATTGAATTTTATTTCCTTTACAACTTCTAATTCAGTATGAATTTCCACCATAGGATGAAACGGAATGCCATATTCATGCGTTATGTATAGACTGTTTGCGGATCGGTTCCGTAAAGGAGCAGAGTAGCACGCTAAGGAATTTAATTGTCTGATGCTATGAAAATCACAAATTTCTATGTCGCACTTTGTATCTTTGTTGGGATAAACAAATACTGCGGTCATAGCGAGTTTAGCTGCGGTACTTTCTATGTTCAGAAAATTTTGTAAAAGTTAGCATGTTCATACCAAGACTATTCAAGAACGCTGGAACTTTGATCCTGTTTCTCGTCTTCATGATTCTCAATGATTTCTTGAAACGCTTTTTTGAATGTAAATTTCTGTTGCTCATTAAAGAACGGTAGGCCATAGAGGGCATAATCGCTGTTTTCAAAAATTGCTGCGAGTTCGGCGTTGCCCGAAATACCCATCAAAAAGTCTTCCTTCCATTTGTCGTTCTGCATTAGATTCTTGCCCTTCGGCTCTACGAAAAGCTGGAAAGTATTCCATCCCCTGGCATTTTTGCGACGAAGAAATAGAACAAAGTCAGGTTCAAATGCTTGTCCGTCGGCAAACGCGAAAAGTTTTACTGCCTTCTCATTCCTAAGCAGGTAAAAGTCATCATATAGTTCCTTTAATACTTCTGTCTGTTCGCACAGAAATCTGACGAAGTATTTTTCCTGATCCGTTCCGTAATTGTTATCGTATGCATGCCAGTCTTCATGAAGAGGATCGTATAATCTTAACTCATCTATTTGAGTGTCAGGCCAACTCAGTCCAGCCTCGCCTTCAATTCGAAGCTTCAATATCTTATCCTTAAAGCATTTGTCGATCTTACACGGGTAAAAATTCTTTGTTCCTATGTGATCTTTACTTTTGTTCATCATTTCATCTTCAATTCCACGAAGAACATACTGCACAATGTCAAGTTTTTGAGGTAATGTCAGATTTTCAAGGTGTTCCTTTAGCCCTCTAACCGAAACGCTTACGCCCCCAAGATATTGGGGGGATGTTTGAAACTCTCTCACACCCGTAAGATTTGGAAAGTGCTTCTTCAGGGTAGTGAAGTGAAAGAAAGCGTTAGAATCCATAGCAAAGTTAAGAATAGAACTACCAAAATCTTTAACGTAGAAGTCGTGAGAAGTTAGACCTATTCTTTTTTGCTCAATGGTAGGTTGCTGATCTATGAATGCCGATATGTTCGCAACATGTCCAGTCATTACGTGGGTGGGATATTCAAACTGCTGTAATATGCTATAGCCATCCAAACCAAAGATATTTTCGCGCTGATTTTTGATTTGTTTGTTTGTCCAAACATAGCCACTTTTATATAGTGAAGATTCCTTAAAGGACTTTTTTAGTCGTAAGTGCACTTCGCGAGTGGTTTCATCAAGCATGCCTGTTTCACGAAGAGCTCTCTTTATGTCGTCAATATATCGTGGATTGTGATAACAATGGTAATAGAGTTCTTCCAAAATGCGGAGGGGATGTGACGGATCACTGTCATATTTGCGCAAATTGGACGCACCATCTGCATTGTCCGAGGGGGGGGGGGGGGGGAAAGGAAAGTACCTCGCGCCACGCCCGATCAGTTGTGCTTCAGACATAGTCGTTTTGCCAATTCCTTTACTACTACTATCACGAGTATTGTAAAGACGAACGATATCGAAAAGGTTTAGAACATCCCAGCCCTCATTAAGTTTATCAACGGCGAAGATAACCCGCACTTCATTAGAGTAATCTTCCAAGGAATTTAACTCAATCTGACGCTTTTCAAGATCCTCAAGTTTGTTGACGTTAACCACCTTATCATTACTGAAGTCGCCCTTTAATTCTCTTACAAGATTATCGAAAGCGTCCATATCATTATCGTTGATCATATAGTTGAATGCCCGCGAGAGCATCGTATCCTTTGTTGATGCTGCTCGGATGTCTTGCAGAGTTTCGCCTGACAATTCTTCCACCATTTTAACGAACTGCATTTCATTGTCCGAAGACTCGGCGATGGTTTTTGATTTCATTAGAATCACGGGCTTGCAGTGAATGCCATAGGCTGAGGCCACCTTGCGACGATACTGGCTCAGAATCATTGCTTGCATCATACGTTTGTGCGGTGGCAAGTCGGCCTCTCGGAGTTCAATATCCTTTGAATATTTGTCCTCACGAAATTTACGGAGTGGATAGTCGTATAGAATCTTGTCTTTATATTTCTCCCGAATAGCTTCATGACCCATGTCAGCAGTAGCGGTAAACTCGAGCAGGATATTTTCATTATGCTGACCGAAGATTTGTTGCACGGTTCCTTCCCAACTAATTACAGCCTTTTTCTCATTCTGGTTAGGATTGCTTTTGGTTTCCGCGTTCAGGTGATGTGCTTCGTCCGATATTAGAACCACTTTCTGATCACAGAAATCCTCAAGCGTGACAGAATCTTCCTTTGGGTGATGGATGCGGCTATGCAAGCCTTGGATGGTGGTGAAGTGAATGTTTATCGCATCCTTGCTAGCGGCATCGAATATCTCTACGGCTCTGATATCTACGGGCTTATCGTCAATACGGATATGCGGTGCAAACAAATACTTGGCGGACGCCTGATTAAGAAAGTTTTCTCGTGTCTTTGCAATGATCTGTGCAGAGTTCACGAAAAAAAGAAAGTTTCGATAGCCTCGTTTGTAGAGATCTAAAATGAGTGCCGCCATTAACACAGTCTTACCACTCCCCGTCGCCATATGAAACAGCAGATGAGGGTTGGATGATGCGTTGTGATTTTTGTCAATGTGGTAGAGCCATCTCTTCAGTGCTGAGATCTGATAAGGTCGTAACTTGATAGATGGGGCAAGGTTGCTCGAAATATTAATTGGCAGATCGCCGTTGAGATGACCATGTTTGTCTAACGTATCATATTCCTCTGCAAGGGTATTGGTCATTCGGTGAATCCGTAAAATGAACGGGTTGCAGAAGCATCCTCGTCAGATATGTCAAAAGCTTCATCACAAAGAGAATCTAGATTGACATAGAAGTGATTGGCATCCAAACAGTCCATCAGGACTTGCCTGGCATCATTGAGGGGAAGATTAGCAAATTTCTGTTCATCAAATCTGGACATGTCCACATCGTACCGAAGATAGCCTGAATCCTTCATTGAGGTATGTATGTCCTGTAGCGTATCCATGTCCGAAGCAGCTCCAATCCGGTCGGCAAATGCCGAGTTTGAAGCGGCAAGTTCGGCATAGACAAACGAACCGCCGCCTTTCCAGTCAACGGATTTCGAGATGCCGGTTTGCCCACCTTTGATAACTTGCTTCATGCGAGGAATGGTCTGATTATGGGTGTAGTCCATTTGCTCTATTCCAATCCAATTCCTACCAAGTTTATGGGCTGCTGCTGCCGTAGTTCCCGTCCCTATAAAGAAATCAAGCACAAGGTCACCCTTATCTGTGCTAGATTCGATAATACGCTTTAGAAGTTTCTCAGGCTTCTGTCCATTAAACTCATCCGTTCCAAGCATTTTTGATACTTTTTCTCCTGAAAAGGACATCACGGCAATGCTATTTAATTCATCATATTTTGAGGAATTCCAAGTGTCCTCTATAGGATATTTATCTGGTAGACCAATTTTTTGTGCTAATGATAGAAACTCTTTTATTCTCTGTCTTGACAATCCATTGCTCGCAAGATGGTCTGATAAAATCTTTACTTCTTTGGAGTTGAATCGATCCGGGAAATCTTTTTTGTCAATATGAGTTTTCTTAAAATTGAATTTGTCCTTATCCTTGGAGTAGAACAATACAGTATCGTGATTGCGTACATAGTTATTCCCATTAGTCTTGTATCCCGAAACCCAACCAATTCGCCAAATGATTTCTCTTTGGAAGTTTTTACGCTCAAAAATCTCATCCATTAGAACCTTGAGATAATGCACCTCGTTAAAATCCATGTTCACGAAAATTGAACCATCTTGTCGCAATAGATCTCTTGCGACTAACAATCGATTGCGCATAAATGTCAGCCAAGCAGAATGGTTGAATCTATCGTTATATCGGAATCCATCGTTTCCGGTATTGTATGGTGGATCGATATAAATCAGTTTCACCTTCCCAGCATAACGCTCCTTTAAAGAATGTAGTGCCAGCAGGTTATTACCTTTGATCAGTAGGTTATCGTCGTCCAACACTTCTTTCACGGGCTTGGGCTTGTCAGTCACGACAGCCTCTGAATCCCAACGTTGCCAAACCGTCAGCACCTTGGGTTCAAACAAACGAGTAATGTCATCCGGGGCCAATGTCGTATTCCAGAATACTTCGTTCCGACCACGGTCCTCTTTCATCATGCCACCTTCCAGAACACAATCTTTGTAAGGCCACTCCAATACTACGTTGTTCGACTGGCTCAAGTAGTTACTACGCCCGTTCGTTAGACCAATACGATTCCTGAAGGACGTATAACTGTCGGGTAGAAATGTTTTATTGGAGACAAAGTCTTGAAAAAGAACCTTATCGAAAACCAGAACTCCGTCGACCTCAGCAAAAAAATGTGCCTTGATTGATTCCGCTTTGAGCAACAATGTCAGCAGTTTATGCTCCATTCTCATGGCTGCATCTACCACAGCATTCTTCAAAATTACGCCATCAGAAACAAAGCCCTCTTCAGTTCTTAACAGCTCCATCAAATCGTTGAGAAGGTTCTGTCGCCTGACTTCATTGGGTTGACCTACTTTCATGCGATCATCTTTTTAGGAAAAAAACTTGTTTGATGTCCAACATTTGTAATTATCTTTGAATTCTCATCCTGACCTTGATGTAAAAGTTACATCAAGGCTTTCCTTTATTTAATGCCATCTAATTGACGACTAAATCCTTCATCCGCCATCTTCAATTCGTATTGAAAGTCTAAAATTCTTTTGGCTGTTCATCGTTCTTATAGCCAACACTCGTAGGGGTTATACTGCTCTCATCCTTCATTCACTTCATTGTTATTTCGGCTAAAATCCCAATCGCTGGCCTTTAGACTTTTTACCTTATCACGAAAGGTCTTATCAAACTTTTCGATCGTATCTACGAACCACTCCATTTTATCTGGCCAATTTGCTTCATTATCCAAGTCCAAGCCATCGTCAAATAGCCCAATTCTAGAAGCTTTCTTTTCGGGTAATTCCATCCATTTCAGTGTATGTCCAATGGATTGTTCAATTTCTTCTTTTCGCTGATAGAGGAGGTGATAATATGACCCCAATTCCACTCTGAAGTGCAACACCCCGTGGGGCGGGGGAAGTGTTGCACTTCGGAGTGGAACTGGGGTTTATCCTAATCTATAATAAACATTGACATTTGTATAAAAAATAGAATCATCTGCTCAGCATGGAGATATGGCTGAAAGTAGCGCGGGGGATGAGGTTCATCCAGCGGCTACCGTTTTCGTGTCTGATTGTACCTCAATGCCATCCCTGAATTCCCCCCCTAATCCTTAAATGGAGTTCCCATCATTGGGCGCAAAGGCATATGCACCGCAGGTTTCAGCCCTTCGACCCGGAATCACCCATCGGGTGATTCTACACGCCTCTCGAAAATCACTACACGCAAGCCCCCGGGGTATCTTCATGTTTTCTGTTTATGGATTAGGGGTTACACTCCCTCGTTCAGGAATGCGCTCAAGCGTATGCAAGTCATATCAACTCGTCTTTCCGGTCATCCGTTTCGCCATAGCGCAGCAGGGCCGGCTTGCGCAGCCCCTTGTAGGCCTGTTCAATATTCCGATTGACCAGCTTTCCCTGCTCTGCAAACAGGGAGTTGCCTTCAAGATCGCTGTCAACCAGAAAGGGGCCGAAACCACAGACCTCAAACATCCACATGGCTTGAGCAATCCCCAGTTCTTCAAGCCAGTGAACCGACAATACCTTCCTGACTCCTTGCCCAAGCAGCGCTCCGGTTCCATAGCCAACCGTGGTCAGATAAACCGCGCCTCTCGGTGCCAGAATATTTTTGTAGTCCTCGGCCGGCATGCCGCCCTTGCCAATCACGACCCTGGTTTTGGTGGCATCCAGCCAGTCCCCCATGTACTTCGAAAACCGGAAACTCGCGGTTGCGGTCACGGCGCCAATTCGATAGGACCCGTCGGCGTTTGAGGAAGCCGCCGGCGAACAGTGAAAGTTCGCATTCGTCACCTCGTGAATCGGAACCGGCAAATTCTCCTTGCGATTCAGAACCCGATCATAGACCCCCTCGCGGGCCGTGTACACGACTCCATTCAAATAAACGATTGAGCCAGGTTCGAGCTTGGCCAGGGATTCCGGCGATGCCGGCAGATCAATGTCGATTTTCTCAAGCATGCTGTCTTTCCTGATCAAGTCTGGCACCCTCCCAGGCAATGCCTTCACGCCGGTAGTATGGCGTAAACCATTTTGGGTCGGTGCGATATTCGATATGCCCATCAGCATGAATTCTTGCCGTCGCACGCCTTGAAGAAAGGCAAAACGTATGCACGCTCACCGGCATTCCCCCGGTATGCGTGAATCCAACCTCAATATGCAAGTCAACTGCCATTGAAGATCCAACAAAGCCCATCGGTCCCATGCCAATGCTATTGCTCGCTTCCATTAATTCAAGTTCCAGCTCGGCAATTTTCGGATCCGGGTTTCGATCCCCGACAATCCTCAGGCAGGCTGCCTGCTTGCCAAGCTGCATGCAGGTGTCCTTGGAGCCGCCGATGCCGATGCCAATGATCGCAGGCTGGCAGGCAAGCCCGCGCTTGCCGAAGGCAATCAGGGTGTCGAGAAGAAATCGCCGAATGCCGCCAAGACCATCGCCCGGAAACAGCATTCGGTAATCCGTGCCAAACAGCCCTCCCTTGTGCACCGTCGTAATATCGATCCATCCGGCATCCGGCTCAAAACTCCATTCCACTTCCGGCGCATTGATGCCCACATTGTTGTTGTAATCGGTACGCCACAGTGGATGCACGCGATTCGGCCTCATCGGTACGTCTTGCGTTGCTCGGGCCGTTGCCGAGCGGATTGACCGCTCCATGCCGGTGAAGCCGCCTTCAAACCGGGCATCGTCCCCGACCTTGATGAAATATCGGGGCAGCCCGGTATCTGCACACATCGGCCGGCGTTCGGCAGTCGCTGTCTCATAATTCTTGACCATGGTCTTGATTACAAATCCGGACAGTGCCTCTTTTTCCCGTTCAGCCGAGCGCTTGATTCCAGCGAGATAATCTTCAGGAATATCCACGGCTGCCTTCTTCATTATCTCGTAGCAGGCCTCTTCAATGGCCTCTTGCGAAATCGGTCTCATTCACTCACCTCAAAATGCAGAAATCGTTTAATCTTTCGGGGGCACGCCAGCTTCGTCATCGATCAGGGATTCACCGGGACGGACAATCGAAAATTCGACGGGTACCATGTCGATCGTCAAGTCCCCGCCCTGCTGGCGAACGCATGTATACGTTGACGAATCAAGATCTCCGGTGTCCGGAAAATCCGCCCGGAAATGTGCGCCCCTGGAGTCTTCTCTGGCCAGTGCCGCCAGTGCAATAGCCCGGCTGACTTCAATCAGGTTGTACAAGTTCAGACAGTCCTGCCAGCTCAGATTGAAGGCCCGGCCCTGATCGGGAAGCCCAATCTCTGACATATGACCGGTGTAGGCATCCAGTTCACCGATTCCCGCCCGAATCGAGGACTCAGTGCGAATAATGCCAACATTCTCCCACATCTTGTCCTGCAACTGATCGCGAAGCTCAGACAAGCGTTCAGCAGATTTGCCAAAGGGCTGCTCTGCCCGCTGACAGGCTTGCTCTATCAACCCTGGATCGGGGTCGCGCAAGCAGGCACTCTTTGTGACATCTCTTGCCATGGCATGCCCTACAATGCCACCGAAAACGGTTGAGTTGGCAACCCCATTTCCGCCCAGTCGATTGGCCCCGTGCACGCCGCCTGCATCTTCGCCAGCCACGTACAGCCCCGGCGAGGAGGTCGAGCCGTCAACCTGCATTTCAATTCCACCCATCATGTAATGCGCAGTAGGCACCACTTCAACCCGGCCGGCCGCAAGATCAAACCCGCAATCACTGCAGCGCCTAACCATGCCGGGAAATTTCTGGCGAACATTATCCGGGCCAAGATGGGCCATTTCAATGTACAGCCCGCCCTGGGGGGTAGCACGTCCCGATTGAATTTCATTATGCATGCTGCGCGACACGATATCGCGGGTCGCTCGTTCCCCGGACTCGTGATAGTTCTGCATGAAACGCTCGCCATCGCCGTTCAGGAGATATCCTCCAGCCCCGCGCAGCCCTTCTTCCAGAATGGTGCCGGTCATCCGGGTATGGGGTCCTGCCAGCACGCCGGTTGGATGAAACTGGATCATTTCCAGATCACGAAGCTGCAGCCCGTAGCGAAGCCCCATGGCCAGGCCATCACAGGTCTTGTCTCCGGAAGGAGTATGGTATTTGTACATGGTCGGCCCGGCGCCCGTTGCAAGCAGCACCGCGTGAGCCCTGATGAACCGATAGTGTCCAGTCCGAATATCCAGGCAAAGCACTCCGGCGATTCCGGAACGGTCCCTGGCGTGTATCAATTCAAGGGCGCGGTGTTCTTCAAGCTTCCGAATATCCAGTGTCCATACCTTTTCCATCAAGCGATTGATAATTTCTATGCCGGTCAGGTCGCCACGATGCGCAGTACGGTCAAAGCTCTGTCCAGCAAAGGCTTTCTGATGGAGCGTGCCGTCCGGATTGCGGTCAAAAAAGCAACCGAGTTCGTTCTCGAGTTCGCAAATCCGCTCAATGGCTTTCTCGCACAGAGTCCAAACCAGATCCTGTCGGGGCAGCCACTTTCCGCCGACAATTGAATCCATGAAGTGGCGTTCGATGGAATCACCGGGATTCAAGGCCACGTTATACCCACCCTGAACCATGCGTGTACACCCCGACTTGCCAAACAGCCCCTTGGTCAGAATCATGATTGAAGCCTCAGGATTTTCCTGTCGCGCATGCAGAGCCGCAAACAGACCGGCTCCTCCTGTTCCGAGGATCAGGATGTCAGTACTCAGGGTTTCAATGGACTCCGGGATGCTCATAATTCATGTCATCTGAAAAAGCATCAGCAGTCCAGCCAACAGTGCAAACCCCGTGCATGAGATCACCCATTTGCCGAACTTGCGCGGGGATTCTGAGCTCGACATTTCCAGTCCGAGCACACGAAGCCCAAAGGACAAATGCAGTGCGAGCAGGACAACCAGTCCCCACTCCGCAATCCTGAAAACCGGCTGCTCGACCAGTGACAGGGCACTGTCCAGGGACTGGGAGCCTCCTAATGCACTAGCCAGCATCATGAAGTGAAAAGGCAAAAACAAGGTCAGAGCCAAGCCCGAGACTCGATGACCCAGTGATGCAAGATAGCTTTTGTGAAGGCGCAGCGGAGAGAGCATATTCAAAACACCGCGATCACGGCACTCATTCCCAGAACCAGGAGCAGAATGCATGTCACCATCGCCAATCCATCGATCGCCTTCCAGCCCAGCCTCGTCCACTCTCTGAGGATATTCCGGACCCCGATCGGGGCATGAACAGCTGCCGACACGACGAACAGTCCATAAAACAGGGCCCAGCCAGCATTGTCACGGGTACGCGATAGAATTTCTTCAGCACTCAAGCCCCCTTCAACAGCGACCAGGATCAGGCCGAGATGCACCAGGACCATTGGAGCGAGTATCGCTGCCGAAATCCGCTGCACTACAAACAGGGCTTGCTCACTCATTGACCAATCTGGATCGGGATCCACTGAAGGCCATCCCCTTCAATCCTGCAATGCTGCTTGCCGGACTCAATTCGACGGGGCAGAACCTTGCACAGTTTCCATGACTGTGACACGAACTGCATCCATCTCGGGAGAATGCCTTGCTGAATGTCTTTTCCTGTTCCGAGTGTCGTTCATCATTCAACAGCGTCCATACCCTGTTGAGTGCCGCCGGACCGAGATATCTGCGATTCCAGTGCACGACATCGCAAGCACTGTAGCAGACTGCACAATTGATGCATTGAAGGGCAGAATCAGCCTGCTTTCGAGGGTTTGAGCCGGGATCGACTTTTTGCGGCGGGTCGCTGCGGCTTGACCGGCCCTGAAAGATCGCTCCCGCCCTTTGCCAGGTGTCAATAAACGGTTCGAGATCGCACACCAGATCCTTTATGCGCGGCAGATTACGCAAGGGCTCAATCGTCAATTGACCGTCATTTGCAACGTTCTTGACATGTGTTCTACAGGTCCATCTTGGCTGGCCGTTAACCGTCATTGCGCAGGATCCGCAAACCCCGACCCGACAGGCAAAACGATAGGCAAGCGAGGGTTCGTGCTTGCGCTGGATTTCCGTGACCACATCCAGCACGGTCTGATTATCACGGGCTATCAAAGCATATTCAGCCCAATACCCGGATTCACCGCCCCGCCAGACCCTTATCCGCAACGAATTGGCTTTTTCCATATGAATGATCTTTACGTGTGGATGGGCACGAGCGATTATATTGTCTGGAACTATACCAGAGCATGCGGGTTCGCAAGGATGGATTTTTCAATTACCCAATCGCAATGGTTGAGAGCAGCCACAATCCGAATACCGTATACGCAACCATCAGTGCGGCAAGAGGGCATTGACTCCTTGCTGCCTCATGCCTGCCCGGGAATTCACTTAGTGCAATCGAATGCGCGATTCCGATTCCCACGATATGTCCGATCACAATCACGGTCGTCTGCACGCCCCAGATAATGGAAACCGAATCAAGGTGGCTTAAAAACGAGGTTGTCACATGAAAATGATCCCGTCCCAGCAGACCGAGGCCCGATGCCATCGGGTCATTCAGGGCCAGAACCAGATATTGACTGTTGACCAGAATCTGGGTCAGGTAATGTGCACAGTGGAACACCAAGGAAATCGGGATGATTGAATAAACCAGTCGACCTGCGAGCTGGCGGAATGAACCGGGTCTCAAACCTCGGGATCCCAAAAAAACGCAAGCGGCAAACAATGAAGCAAGACATATCACTGCAGCCACCATGCCGGAGGTGTTTTGCACCCAGACCCCGCTCCTTCCCGGATATTCAAGCGGATTGACCCCGATCGCCTTGAGCCAGAAGTACGTTCGCGAAAGACCATCATAGGAAACAGTGCCGAGCGTAGTCAGCACAAAAATCATTCCGGAAATCGGCAAAGCCGGAAATTCGGTCAACGCTCTTCCCGGCAGGCAAAGGTAGACCGCTTGCCTGTCTTCGCCTTCCCTGCCCCGGCAAAAGGGTGCAATGGCGCCGATCAAGCGAAAAAATATCGAGAACGGCTCTCCGCGCTTGAACCATTCCTGTTCCCCAAACATCAGCACGGCAATGAAGTTGACCAGCCAGAATGTCAGGATGAATATTGCCAGACGTCCGGGATCTTCAGGTGCAATATCAATGAGTTCAAACCAGGCAAAACAAACAAACAGGATGATCGCAGGCAGGTAGCCAAGCCCTTGCGGTAACTTGACCGGGCTATTAGGCAGTCGGCATAGCCGCCTGATGAGTCGAGCCGGTCCTTGCCAAGGGTTCAAGAACCGCCAGAGATCGCCAGTCAGACACTGGATTACGGTAAACATCACCCAGAAACCCGTCCAGAATACCAGCGGCAAGGGATTGCTCAGCGGGTCCGTTGAACCGTTGAAACCGAGGTAAAGCAGGCCGCACAGTATCACGAATGAAACCAGACTCGAGACTGTACCGGTGAACTCCCTACAGGAAAACAGGCGAAGCTTCCGGTTCGCAAACCGTTTGAATGTATCCACCGGCATTACCGCAAGGAGCAGAAACGAGGCCAGTACCGATGCAGCGCCACCCACTACATACAGCCGGGTTGGCAGCAGTAGCACCAGACCCCGTTCGGCGCTATGTGCAAGGACCAGCTCTGTGACAGGCATCGACAGCAGTGCCCACCCTGTCACCCAGAGAACCGGACTTTCCCCGGACAGCCTAAGTTGCAATCGCTGCTTGTTCGACGGAAGCATCACGAGAAACGGATGGAAACACTGGCCAGGCTATACGCTGAGTGCGCGATGGATGGTTTCCGTATTGGACGGCAATTCTTCACTGGAAAGAGTCTTGACGATAGTCCCCCTCTCCATAAGGCAAATCCGGCTTGCCGCCATTTTCACCACATCCAGACGCTGCTCGACCATGATCACCGACACCTCCATCGACATCAGCTGCTGGATGAATTCGGCTATCGCCTGAACCATGGTCGGCATCAGGCCCTCGGTTGGCTCGTCCAGCAACAGGATTTTCGGATCAAGGCACAATGCCCGCGCCATGGCCAGCATCTGCTGCTCACCCCCACTCAAGGTACCTGAAATCTGGTCAAGCCTGTCCTTCAGTCCCGGAAATAATTCAAGGACTCTGTCATAATCCACTCGGCGGTCACGGCGGGTAAAGGCACCAACTTCCAGATTCTCCTGAACCGTCAACTCATTGAACAGCCTTCGCCCCTGCGGCACATAGCCAATCCCGGCATTCGCGATACGCTCGGCCGGAAATCCGCTAATTCTCTCGCCATCAAGATAGACTGAACCTTCCGTATAGGCCATGAGCCCCATGATTGCTTTGAGCGAAGTGGTTTTACCTGCACCATTTCTGCCCAGCATGCACAATGTTTCACCCTGGTCGATTTCGATGGATATCCCGTGAATGGTCTGGCTGCCCGGGGTGTATCCCGCAGTCAGGTTTTCAGTGCGAAAGTTCATTTACCCAGATAGGCAGCTTTGACTCGAGCATCCATCTGAATACCCTTCGGATCATTCTCGGCCAGAATGCCTCCCTGATCCATGACCGTGACCCGATCAGCCAGATTCATCACAAATGGCAGGTTATGCTCGATCAGAATGATGGTTCTGCCTGATCGAATGCGCTTGAGCAGACCGGCAAATTCATCGATCTCGTCTACCGATAGGCCTTGCGTTGGCTCGTCAAGAATAAGCAGCGTTGGATCAACTGCGAGGTTGATGGTAATTTCCAGCAGCCGCTGATGGCCGTATGCCAGTTCTGACGCAAGTTGCGTGCGGCCCCAATCGAGACCGGTCAACTTCAAGCAACTGCCAACGACCTCTTCAAGATCCGGTTCCTGATCGCGAGACTGCCCGGATTTCGAGGGTTGCTGCATACCCAACTGCGCACCAATTGCAACATTATCAAACACCGTCAAGCCCGGATAGATACTGATTATCTGAAAGCTGTAGGCAATCCCCAGGCGGGCCCGCTTCCACACGGATTGACGGGTAATATCGACCCCCTGAAAAACAACCTGGCCGGAATCGGGTGCGAGACGTCCAGACAACAGGTTGACAAAGGAGGTCTTGCCGGCGCCATTGGGACCGATTATGCCGCGGATTTCGCCTTGCTCGAGAGAGAAGTCAACATCCTTGACCGCGGCAATCCCGCCAAACCGCCTGTTCAGTTTTTTTGCTGACAGAAGGCTCACGGCAACCAGGGCAGCCATTTTTTTCGCAAGGTGCCCAGCACGCCGAGCGGAAAGTACATGATTAGCAGGATGAGAACCACGCCTGTTGCCAGCAGATAGGCTGTGGTGTGCCCACTGAAAAAATCAACCAGGTAAAACATGATGAAGCTGCCGAGTATCGGACCAAGCACCGTTCCCGCCCCGCCGAGCAGAGTGAACAGCAAGGCATCAATCGAATACTGGATGCTGGCAAAGGTCGAGCCAACGTATGCGAACAGCAGCCCATAGGCCGCGCCTGCGCCCCCTGAGAACGTACCCGAGATAACCATGGCCTTGAGCTTGATCAGGAACGTGTTGTATCCAAGCATTCTGGTGCGTGATTCATTTTCCCTTACTGCGACCCATTCACGACCGAGGCCGCCATTCACCCATCGGCACACCATCAGAACTGCAGCGGACAGCAGGGCAAGAGCAATGTAGTAGCGGACTTCTGGACTGGTCAAGTCAACCCGCATACCCAGAGCATCAAAGCTCCGGGCATGCTCCGGCAATACCAGACCCTCATCTGCGCCGGTCACATCAGAAAAATAAAGAGTTCCCAGATAGACAGCTTGCGCAAACATCAAGGTCACGATCATGAATGCCACGCCCTGCGTTCTCAAGGCAATTGCGCCGATCAGGGCAGCCGCAAGTGCCGAAATTACGATTGCAAACAGGAATGCAAGCGGTACTTCCCAACCCAAGTGGTAGACCGGCAAACCGGCTGCGTAAAGCCCACATGCAAAAAACATGGCATGGCCGAGACTGAGCAGGCCGGCATAGCCAAACAGGATATTGTACCCGAGTGCGAATATCGCAAGGATCATGATTCGGGTAATGACCAGCTGATGGTAGTCTGGCAATATGAACGGCAATAGAAAGAGGAGCACCAGCACGCCAATGTGCAAGGTGAGCGAGCGTTTTCCGGAACCGGTCATAGCGGCTTGCGCTGCCCAAACAGTCCTTCCGGTCTAAGGATCAGAACCAGCGCTACCAGCAGCGTCGAGATCATCTTGGCAAGAGTCGGAGAGAAAAACATCGAGACAATCCCATCGCACATCCCGATGACCAGAGCGGCCAGAAGCGCCCCGCGAATACTCCCCAAACCTCCGATAATTACCACAATGAATGACATAAGAAGCGGATCAAGCCCCATCAGATAATGCACCTGTCGAATCGGCGCTATGAGGACAGCGCCGAGTGCGGCCAGCATTGCCCCGGCTGCAAAAACCAGTCCGTACACCCAGCCCACTGGAATGCCGGACACCTGAGCCATTTCCCGGTCAAGCTGAGTGGCTCTCATGAAAAGACCCAGTCGAGTCCGGCTGATGACATACCAGACAAACAACAACAGAGCTGCCGCCATCAGGATGACTGAAAGCTTGTATCCCGAGTATCCAAACCAAGGAAAGTTGACGTGGAAATAAAAAGGCGGTTCCATTGGTCTGGCATCGGGTCCAAAACCAATCAACGCGCTCTGCTGGATGACATACAGCATACCGATGGTTGCCACAATCGTCGCTTCGGGATTGTGGTTGATTTTGCGGAGAATTGCCCGATCCGCTATGAAGGCAGCCAGACCCACCAGCAATGGGGCCAGAAAAAGTGCGGCCAGAAACCCGAGAAGCGGCTGACCGGGCAATGCATGGCTGATTGCCCAGGCGATAACTGCTCCGGCCATGTAGAACTCGCCATGCGCAACATTGACCACGCGCAGCACCCCGAATACAAGACATAGTCCGAGCGCCGACAGGGACAGCACCGCGGCTTGTACCAAGCCTTCAAGTGAAGCTAGAAAAAGGAACGGGCCCAGATCCAAGATAGACCTATCAGTTAATATTGAGCATCTGTCTCTATGAAACAGCTGAGACCCGCTATGACCGGACCGATGGGCACATCGGCCCCAAGCAGCGCGTTAGAGGGCCATCTGCGTGTAGTCGGCTTCCGGTTCATACAGTCCGTCTTCGATTGACGTGGTGTGCACAACATTCAGCCGGCTGTCCTCGACTCTGGAAATATGCTGAATGCCGAAACACTGGTGAATTTTTCCATTGAATGTTTTGCCGCCCTGCGGGTGATTTCGGCTCTCGGGAAATTCGGTTAGCGACTCGGTAGCCTCGATGAGAGCCTGTCGATCTTCCGGACCGGAATATCCGCAAATTTCCATGGCTTGCTTGATAATAAACAGGGTCTCCCAGCATCCAAACATATGTGAATAGGTTGAAATGTCCCGGGGGTCGTTGACACTGGCACCGTTATTATCAACTCCGACCTGGCCCCGGAAATATTGATCATGCTGTGTCTGGTCTGGCTGGGCATAGCGGGGAAACGCTTCCCAGAAATGCGTGCCCTGCAGAAATTCAAGCTGCGGTGTTGCAAAATCGACCGCTTCCAGAGAATCAATGTAGCCAAAGATTCGAGGACGGTCTCGCGTCCCAAAAAACTGCCCCATCTCTTTTACGAAGGTCAAGACACCCGGTCCGACCAGAACATGGTACAGCACTTCCGTCTGGCGTGGAATTTTCGGAAAATAGCGGGTAAACGAGGATTCTGTTGGCGGAATTGGAATCATTTCCAGAACCTCTCCGCCTTGTTCGGCAATCGCGGCAGAGAAGTAATCCCTGTGATCATGTCCGAAAGCGTAATCGGGAAAGATCATGGTTACTTTTTTCCCCAGATTTGCGGCAATCCAGGGTGCCATGGAAACCATTTGCGACCGAACATCCGTTATCCCGGGCTGAAATACGTACCGATTCAAGGATCCGGAAGCCACATGATAACCCTCTGATACGACATAATAGGGCAGCTTGAGCTCTCCTGCCCTGGGAGATGAACCGATCACCACATGGGAAAACAAGGTACCGTAAGCAACATCAGTTTTATGCCAAGTGGCGAATTTCTCGATCGCTTCCGCCCCTCGCTTTGGATCGGTTCCATCGTCTTCAATCACAAGCTCAACGGGTCTTCCGTTGATTCCTCCTTCTTCGTTAATGAGTTTCACAGTTGCCACAGCAGTTCTTTCATACCATCTGCCATAGGAGGCTCCAATACCGGTTCGATGAAGCTGCATCCCCACCTTGATCGGTCGGTCGGAACCGAGTGCATGTCCCATCAGTACAGGGCTGAACGGGGCCGTCATGGCTATGCCCGCTGCACCGGCCAGTTTCCTGAGGCTTTTGCGCTTGTCTTTGTCTGCCAGGATGTCGGTGTTATCACTCATGGTTTCATACTGTTAACGATCTCTCATGATTGGAATTTTGTGTTAACAAAATCGTGAAGTGCTCTTTGACATTGACGGTCGTTATGGGCTGTCTTCAGCTATAGAATTCTAGATTATCACTGATTAAACGGATTTACGATGGTAAGTTTTTCGATAGTTTGACCATCTTGCAAGTCTTCGCTGAACAAGGTTCTGCACTTGCCCTCGAGTGCGGCGGCGACTATCAGGCTATCGTAAAACGAAAATCTGTAACGCTGCATAATGTCAAGTCCACAGCGATAGAGTCGATTAGTCGGATTGACGGACCATAAAGGAACCAATACATCTTCAAGAAATTGATGTGCTTGTGTTGCTTTCGCACGCAATTTTCTCGTGACTACATTGATTGTTTCCTGAACAACCTGATAACTGATGCAGCCAGTTCCTTCTCTCACTGCCAATCGAATCAAATCCTCAGACCGTGTAGTGTACGTTTAGCATAATCAGTTTTGTCAAACACATATATAAACACATTTGAATCAATAAAGTATTTACCGTTCATTCATTTCCTCTCGGGAGAACTTCCGGCCGCTGGAAAAAATACTGGCTTGTAGTTCACGGATCGTTTCAATGGTTCTTTCGCTTTTTTGTTCGCGTTGCACGTAGTTTTCCAGCCACATTCGGAATTGTGCATTTAATGTCGTATGTTCGGTAGCGGCACGAGCCCGCGCTTTTTCAATTAAATCAGCATTTGCGCTGAGTGTTATGTTCTTCATTGTTTCATCTGATTAAAATTACACGAAAATATTATACGCTAATTTCGTGTATTCTCCCGGATTCTGGAAATACTCGCCCCTTGGATAGCGTGAGATGAGAAATTGCCATTTAATCCATTTGACATATCACTTTCTCCCGCCGTTACTGGTGAAACAACCAAGGCCCCAACTCGACTTCCCGGGGTCGCACAAAAGCCAGGGTAGTGAGCAAAGAACCGGTTTCTAATGTGCCTTTCGAATCTGGCCCCGTATGACAGGACACTCAAACTGGCACGCAATGTAAACCCACATTCAGATTCGACATGTATACAAAAACAGCATTTTGCATACATATTCATTAAATCGATATACGATATTGCAGATTTGCATACAAATTAAAAGCAGAGTGGGCACAAAATATCTGTTTTTAACTTTTCCACCTCCGAGCAATTAGAGCGGATTTGAGCGAATTCATTTCCGCAAGCAGTCCAGACCCCTGCTTCACTATCTCTTTTGGTAGAGAACCCTTAACCTTCCAATTACCTGTCGTCTATGGGACTTGAGCCCGTAGGCTTATCCCTGACGGCTCTGCCAGACAGATGTATTTCAAGTTGTTGCCCAGCATTGTTCGATTCCAAAGTGATCACTCCCATGCACTGTCAGATATGCACAAAGGAACACCTCCCTTGAACATTGATCGTGTGTATTATAATAGGCTGACAGTTAATCATTTTGTTGAGCTCAAACATCGATCACAGATGAA
>JAPOSW010000079.1 GCA_026709505.1 Gammaproteobacteria bacterium
CTCGCGGATCGACAGGCCTCTGGACATCAGAACCTTGATCTGGCATCGTTCATCGTAGGCCAGCTGGCGGTAGCTCTTGCACATGACAGTTCTCCGTTATGTTTGACATGGAGATTGTCATCCGCCCGCTGGCCGTTTGCAACACGCCGCCGCCCCACGGGGTGTTGCACTTCAGAGTGGAATTGGGGTAGCATTCGGCACTTGCAATGCATGCTAATGAATCGCCAACTGCATTGCGGAGAGCAAACCTGTTCCGATGGTGGACTGCCTTACCATAAGGAAAATACGATATTGACGAAAACCTAATGATGCACTGTAGACGAATACTCACCTCCCTTTTCACGGTAATGATGGTAGCCATGGGCCTATCCGCCATTGCACAGGAAAATTCTGAAAAGTCTTCTGAATCGGCAGAGTCGGTTATTCACGTAACACCCATTGAGGGTGCAAAAACCCTGCTTCGCAGCGGTCGTTGGGAGTCAGCCTTCGAAATCCTCGAACCACTTGCTAATGACCCAGAAGCGGCATCATTGCTGTTTGATGTTGGCATGAGCACGCTGAATGCCGCTCATAATCCTGAACTTGCAATAAAGGACCGCAATGAGGTTCTCGATGTTTCCATAGCTGCTTTTCTGGCGATTCTGGCCGCTGACCCGGAGCGAGTTCGGGTGCGACTTGAATTAGCCCGGGCATTCTTCATGAAGGGTGACGACGGTCTGGCAAAACAGCACTTCGACCGGGTCATGGCTGGAAATCTCCCGCCTGCCGTAGTGGCGAATGTACAGCGCTTCCTGAATGCCATTCGGGCCCGCAAGCGATGGACAGCCTATTTCGGTTTTGCCCTTGCGCCCGATACCAATATCGGTCAGGTATCGGAACAGAGGATCATTGAACTCTTTGGCTTGCCGTTTGAGCGCAACAATGAACCTCCTACTTCAGGAGTAGGCTTGCGGATATTCACAGGCGGAGAATATCATTATCCGCTAAATCAGCGCACCCGATTACGCATGGGGGTAGACATATCGCAACGCGACTACGAAAGAAGGCTCTATGACCGTTCGGCTCTCTCTTTGCATGTTGGCCCTCAGTTCTTGATTTCACAGCGAACATCTGTCAGCCTGCTTGCAACGACTACCCGCCGTTGGGAAGCCGGCAGGATCACCTCAAACGACCACGGCGTGAGTTTTGAGGGGCGCCACCAGACCGGGCCTCGTACCCTTCTGAATTTCGATCTATCCTGGGCAGAACGATATTACAGGGAAGCAGACCCCCAAGACAACGGCGCTGTTAATAACTTCATATTTGGCGGACGATTCTATGCTACTTCAAACTTGTATTTTTCAGGGTCGCTTCTATGGGGTCGGGATCGACCAAAACTTATGAATAGCCGCAACAGGACCAGGGGTGTTTTTCTGGGCGTCAACCGGGATTTTGCACGTGGTTATACGGTGGGTCTTAACGGATCCCTGCGCAGGACGAAATGGGATACGCAGAATCGTACGGATGATGGAAGCCTCAGAAAAGACAAAACGACGGATATAAGTATCAATATCCTCAAGCGGGATTTGACAGTCTTCGGTTTTAGCCCGCGTTTGACAATTGGCCGAACCAAGCGTGATTCCAATAAAGCCCCTGATGATCAGGATTACACGCGCACATATGGCGATTTAAGTTTCGTAAGGCAGTTCTAATTCAGCGAGAGCCAGATTCAGTCCGGAACTTTTTACCGCGTTTAGACCACATCTATACAGTAACCGGATTAGAAGTGCCACATGTAACTTTTTTTACATCAATTTTGCTTAAATCTAGGTGAGGCTTGATATAATTGGCGAGTGCACAGGTCTAGTCGACCTCGTCCCTCGTATACCTCCCGACTTTTCCTGTGCGTTTTTGCTTTCCTTTAGGTCTTCACTGCCTGTCATTCCGGATCGTTCGTTTTATCAAGATGAGCATGTGTAATCGAATGTCCTAAAGTGCATTTCAGGATGCCGTGTCCATGAGGCAGTGCAGTTATGAATCATGATGAAATTACATTAGAGCAGGCCCAGAAATCGTCTGGCCTGAAATGGACGCGATATGGCCCTGATGTAATTCCATCCTGGATTGCTGATATGGATTATCCGGTGGCAGATTCCATATCCGACTTGCTTCGGTCCCTTGCAGATTCTGGCGATTTATCGTATGCGCCCAATATGCATGAAGATCAACTGGCTCAATTGTTTTCTCAAAGGATGCAGAACCGTTTTGGCTGGGTGCCAGACCCTGCCGGCTTTGATGGGATGACTGACCTTGTGCAGGCGATTTATATAGCGGTGGCAGTGCTGTGTAAAAAGGATCAACAGGTAATCATGCATACCCCGACCTATCACCCGATTCTTTCTGCATGTCGGAAAATGAATCGGGAAATGGTGTTTAACCCACTTGTACCTTCGGGCAATGAATGGGAGGTGGATTTTGAACAGCTACGGGAATCCATGAGTCCGAAAACAAAATTGTTTCTACTGGTGAACCCGCATAATCCCTCTGGCAAGACATTTCGAAAAGATGAACTGGAAACCATTGCCAATATTGTTCTGGAGAATGACCTGGTTGTCGTATCTGATGAGATACATTGCGATTTAGTGTATTCAAATGGTGGTCCGCATATTCCATTTGCATCGATTTCAAAAGAGGTTTCCTTGCGAACAGTAACGTTTAATTCTGCAACCAAGTCCCACAATATGGGCGGGATTCGATGTGCAGTAGCGCATTACGGTTCCGAATCCCTGCGCAAGCGGTTTGATCATTTTCCTGATGGTATGCGTGGTGGCAGCAATGCGATCGGTAGTCGAGCCACCCGAATTGCTTGGGAGCAGTGCGATGACTGGCTTGAATATACGATCTCCTATCTTCAGGCGAATAGGGACTATTTTGTTGATTATCTGGGACAAAACATGCCGGAGTTGCGGCATGTTCCCAATCAGTCAACATTTCTTGCATGGGTTGATTGTCGAGAACTGCGTCTTGATCGGGATCCAGCAGAATTTTTTCTTAAAAAGGCAAAAGTAGCGGCATATTCAGGAGCTCAGTTTGGACTGGGTGGGGAGGGGTGTATCAGAATGAATTTCGCGACATCCCGGTCGATTCTATCAGAGAAGCTTGAGCGCATGAAAAGGGCCTTGAACGAAGTTCGTTGATGAAGATATTTCCTCTTCTTTAATCTTTCGGATAATTCAATAAAATCATATAGAATTATCAATTGCTTGCTACAGGCATTTAATAATGTTGTATAGGCAACCTTTTTCTAGAAGATTTCGGTTACGGAGTTATGCAGTCCAGAGAGATAAAAATCGTCGATGTTACCTTGCGAGATGGCGAGCAGACACAGGGGGTGTCGTTCTCCCAGGCTGAGAAGGTCACCATTGCCAAGGCCTTGCTGAGCACCTTGCAGGTGGACCGCATTGAAGTGGCGTCTGCGAAAATTTCTCAAGGAGAGCGAGAAGCTGTCTCGCGCATCACCAAATGGGCCGCCGATCAGGGTTGTCTGGAGCGTGTCGAGGTTCTTGGCTTTACCGATCACAAGTCCAGTGTAGACTGGATCAACAGCGCTGGTGGCAAAGTATTGAACTTGCTTACCAAAGGCAGTGAGAAACATTGTCGTGAGCAGTTAAGGATGTCTGTGAAGGAACACCTCGTTGGTGTCGAGAAAACCATTGAATATGCACAGGATGCCGGTCTTGATGTGAATGTTTATCTTGAGGACTGGTCAAATGGATATGCGGATAACAGAGACTATGTGCTCGAGATGATGGATGCCCTGAAGGACATGCCTATTGTCCATATCATGCTGCCGGACACGTTGGGAGTAATGACCCCGAAAGATGTCTACAGCAGTATTTCTGACATGATGTCCAGCTATCCCGACTGCCGGTTCGATTTTCATCCCCACAATGACTATGGCCTGTCGACTGCCAATGCCATGGCGGCGGTTGAAGCGGGAGTTGCCTCGATTCATTGTACGATTAATTGTCTGGGCGAAAGGGCAGGGAACGCTTCTTTGGCCGAAGTTTGCACGGTGTTGCGGGACAAGATGGATGTTGATCTCAATATCCAGGAGAAGGATTTTTATACCATCAGTCAGATGATAGAGAATTTTTCGGGCAAGCGGGTAGCCGAGAATGCGCCTATCGTTGGATCCAATGTGTTTACCCAGACTGCAGGAATACATGCAGACGGCGACCAGAAGGGTAAACTGTATCAGACCTGCCTGAGCCCGGATCGATTCAATCGCTCGACGTCTTACGCGCTCGGTAAAATGAGTGGCAAGGCATCCCTGCAGAAAAATCTGGAAATTCTTGGAATTAGCCTGTCAGAGAAACATCAAGTCAAGGTGCTGGACAAGATCGTCAGTCTGGGCGATTCCAAAACAGACATAACTGTCGAAGATCTTCCGCTGATCATTGCTGATGCGCTTGAGTCAGGTGGCCATCGATATTTGGAATTGATGAATTGTACGATAACCAGTGGGCTGGAGCTGAACTCGATTGTCAGTCTGCAAGCGCGACTCTATGAGAATACATACAAGTCGACGGGCAGCGGTAACGGGGGATTCGATGCATTTATCAATGCCATTCGGGAAATTGTAGATCGAACAGAGATTGTGTTTCCGGAATTAATTGACTATCAGATTCGGATTCCCAAGGGCGGGACGACCAGTGCGTTGGTTGAATGTATCATTACATGGGAAACGCAAGGCCAACGTTATCGAACCAGAGGGGTTGATGCCAATCAGGTGTTTGCGGGTATCAAAGCTGCAATCAGGATGCTGAATATGCAGTTCAGGGCACTGGAAAAAACAGTCGTTGATCAATCGTCATTGCCGGGCGAGACTTTAAGGGATCAAGATGGGGTGTAGCCAAGCGGTCTAAGGCACCGGATTCTGATTCCGGCATTCGGAGGTTCGAATCCTCCCACCCCAGCCAATACTCGTAAATTTCGATTGTGGGCAGTGATCATGATTTTCTACATGCTCACTTCGTAGTAATCGTTCTACTCAAGAAGCCAGATCGCATTGAGCCAATTCTTCAATCCAGTTTGGAATATGGCGAGTGTCTTCATGCTGCGATTGCTGGACCCCGTATCAGGTTGTCGTTCCTGTTCGAGCAGCTGACTGGAAAAATGAATGGAATGGGTCAGGACCAAGTACGAAGTGTTGAATCTTTGAGAGTATCCAGCGATGCTGTACATCCGGCTGAAGCCATCGAATGGAGCCGGGATTCGGGGAAACTTGGCGTATTCTTTATCGAGCGGTCACTGGAAAGTGAGAATATGTGGAGCAAACAAGAGTCTGATCTTGCGAATGCGCTTGATATTAACCGCTCAATTCACATGAAAAACAGTGCGTCTTCAGACAGACATAAGATGGCCGCTCAACTTCAGATGTGGGCAGTGTTGTGTGCTATTATCAGTTTGCTCTGGCATAAGCATGCGAATCATGGCCTCAGTTGCAACCGCCCCACATCTTCAATGCCAATCGAAGGAGCATTTGAGCAATTGCCGAAAGGTCTCCCGGCTTCCAGGAATTATCCATCAGGAAAAAACAGGTGAAACAATTAACAATATTATGCATTGGATTGATTTTGTCCGCTTGCGTCGGAGGAGGATCAAATATGCAAGATCAAGAACATTCTATCGAGAGAAACACGGAATTTCAGGCTTCTCGGATTCGGGTGTTTATACAAAATGATGAGGACAGGGAATTGTCGGTCAACTCTACAGAAGATTTAGTTGTATCGGAATCTGAAGAAAGTCCAATTCCCGATCATATAGCCAGGCGCTGGCACCTGAGCAAGGTAGACTCCGATGGCACCTCAATCGTTATCGCATTAGTAAGCTGGGATGAAAACAATCCGACAGATTACCTAATGGCAGGCTGGTGGGCTCAATTTAATGGACAACAGCCACCCAATTTGACTTATTCTAGTCTCGATGAGTACGCTATTGTTGACGGTCCTGAATTCGATACGCAGATAACCCCAGAGTTAACTATGCCGACAGAAGGAACTGCGAGTTATATAGGGCCAGCCGGAGGAATATATTGGTATGTCCCCGGCGAAACTTCAGAGGAGGGTTATGCCAAGGTGGACGGATGGGAAGCCAGGATTGAAATGGAAGCAAATTTTGATTCTGGAACTCTTGGGGGGAGAATTGACAGCTTTCGTGATTTTGAAGCCTTGGTTGCCGCCTCATACGGAGAAGTTCAATTCGATATCAAGGATTACGAAATACGCCTGATTCAGGCTCGATATGATGAAAAAGGCATTATTGAAGATGGAATCGTGGAAATTCTTCATCCTAGCACCCATCCCGTCGCCTCGCCTGAAAGTTCTTGGCAGGCCTTTTTCTCCAATTTGCCCGATAGAGAAAACAACCCCAGGCTTCTTGGGGGATTCGCTGAGGCGAGTTTTACTGAGGAAGATGGCAGTGAAGGGGGATTTTTCGGCAACTTTGTAGGGCTGAGCGAGGGTTTTCGAATGCCGGAATAAAAACATCTCAACAATCTGATCAGCTTGAAAATCCAGAGGATTTATCTGAGATTATTCTGTTTCTATTATGCTAGGTCAGTTTCATAGGGAAGTGTAGTCAATAGATCATAGCCATCTGGGGTGACCAGGACTTGTTGCTCAAGTTTGACGCCGTCCCTCTCGCCTTTCGAACCCATATAACTCTCGATGCACAGAACCATGCCGCATTCGAGAGTACCGTCGTAGGGCAGGGAGCCTCGGTTCAAAGGCTTCAGATGAGGATATTCGTCACACATCCCAACACCATGAACAAAACAGGGATAGGCTCCATCTTGAAATTCCTCGGGCACCGCAAAAGCAGACTGTTGAAGATCTGAAAACCTGGCTCCTGGCTTGATCAACTTCAAATTATGCTCAATCTCCTGCATAGCTATGCGGTATAGATATTTCTGTCTCTGGCTTGGTTTTCCGGGTCCGCAGAATAATGTTCTCGAAATATCTGCAAAATATCCCATCGGTCCAATCATGTCGGTATCAAATGCCACCAGATCTCCGGATTCCACTTTTCGCTTCGAAGCTTCCTGAAACCATGGGTTTGTCCGGGGTCCAGAAGCGAGCATTCTTCCATCATGCCAGTCTCCATCGTTAGCAAGGTTAGCGTAATTTAGCAGTCCCCATAGTTGCAGTTCTGAAACACCCGGGCGCAGAGATTCCTTGATCTTGCCAATTCCATGTTCTGCTACCGCGATAGCCCAGCGGATACACCTGACTTCATCTTCCGATTTAATCAGACGAGCTCTTTCTGTTATCAAGACGCCATCGATCACGTCAATATCAAGTTTAGCCAATGCCAGCGTGATGCTTGGGTTGACATATTCAACAGCTACCTTGCGATTGCTTGTGCCAATCTCGGTGAGAAAGTTGTCAACGTCTTTTGCCAATAACCCTGCAAAATGATCGAGATTATCACCGCCATAAAAATAAGATATGGGATGCCCGGTTTCCTGATTACTAGTGGGAATGCTCGGTTCGAATCCGTTGTGAAGAATAAAGCTCCCTTCAGCAGGGTAAAACAAGTAGGTGCATGGAATATGCGACATAAATGCCGCATAATTGCGATAATTTATTGCGTAGCGAAGGCTGATCGGGTTGACCATAACGCACATTGCCACATCATGATGCCGTATTTCCCGCTTAAGCTGGGCCGTACGGTAAGCATGAAGGCATTCAAGGCCAATATCCGGCTTTTCTCGAATTCGCTCAAGATCGCTCCAGTTATCTTTCAAGACAAGTTCATCAGGCGTTAACATTTTCCCATCCAAAATTCATGCATAAAGTATACGACTGACCTATGCCAGTCCATTAACGACAAATTGGTATTCATAACCTCTCACACAAAAAATGCCGCTTTATATTTCGGGAATTATCGGGTAAATCCGAGAAAGCCGCTGTATTTTTTTTTCATCATATATTTCCAATGAATAAGTGAGTAAAATCCTGTTGCTCAAAGTTCTGCATGAGGTATTCCAATGACTTCTCATGAGGACAAGTCGGTGCACTCCACACTATAGCTTGTTGGACTTTCTGGATCATGTAAATTCGGAAAAGATGCGGAAAATGGTTATGAAACTATCTATACCGAAAACACATTCCACTAGGAAGTCAGACATGGCTAGGCAATTGCGAACCGTCTCTCTGGCGAGACTCTCAAAATACGTTGGAAAAATTGAGCAGCTTACCATTCGCGAGGCTGCATATGACTTGCTTGGGGAAGTGGACTGGAACGTTTTGGTGCAAAATACGGTACTGTGCCCACACGATCGGAAAATTGGTACGACCTGCAAGCCATTGAGTTCTTTCTGTATGCAACAGATCGTTATGCAGCAATAACTACCGTACCCCATGACTTGCGAGAACGCCTGCTGAAATTCATTGAACCACCCCCCTGAAGTTCAATTAGCGTTAGAATCAGAATTGCCAGAGTATGTGGAGTAGCTGGAAAGTCATTATGTCCCTGTAGGTCAAGAACCAAAATAGCAGCAAGTCCCGATTGTTGTGCGGAGCATGGAGCAGTCCAGCCTTAAGGAACAGGGTCATGCGTTGCTGATCGAATGTACTGCTGATGAAATCGCTGCAATGCTGTCCTCGAACAAAAAATGTCGAAACTGTATCTGCCCGCGGGAGAAAAGCACTTGGCAGTGAGAGAGAGGTCGGAGGCGAAATTTCGCAAGGCAATTCGTGACCCGGGTTTCGGCATGCCGTGAAAATGAGGCATGCCAAGTCCAGAATATCAACTTTTCCATAACGATAGAAGTTCAATGAAAGGCATAATCTGTCCAATTCTGACTCCCTTTAATAATGACCTGAGCTTCAATGGCGATTTATACCTGAAGCATGCTCAAGACTTGCTGGATTCAGGAATCCATTTTATCTCGCCATTTGGCACTACCGGTGAAGCCCTCAGCATGTCTGTTGCGGAGAGAATAAATGCAGTAGACTGTCTTGTTGATGGAGGCATCAGCCCATCGCAGATCATGCCCGGAGCAGGTCTTTGTAATTTTCCTGAAACACTCGAACTTGTTCGGCATGCTGTAAACCGTGGCTGTCTTGCCGTTATGCTGTTACCGCCTTTCTTTTACAAGAACGCTACCGACGAGGGACAGTTTACATATTTTGCAAGATTGATCGATGCCTTGAGCAGTTCACACCTCAAGATTTGCCTCTATCATATTCCCCCTATGGCCGGAATGGGATTCTCGCCAGAACTTACCAGAAAACTGAGTATTGCGTTTCCGGAAACAGTCGTCGCCTACAAGGACAGTTCCGGTCTGATGGAACACACGTTGACTATTCGCTCATCAGCACCCAGCCTGTCTGTTTTCCCGGGTTCGGAGTTCTACCTGAAGAAGGGACTGGAAAATGGATGTGCAGGGTGTATATCCGCAACCTGCAATATCAATTCACAGGCGATACGAGATGTATACGATATCTATTTCGGTGATAAGCAGGGCAATCTTGAAGACAGCAATGAGAAAATTCTTGATCTCAGGCGAAAAGTCGACGCTTATTCACCAATTGCAGTGATGAAGGGCTATCTAGCTCATAACTGGCAGGAAGAACGCTGGCGAAATGTCCGACCACCGTTGCTTCCCTCAACGGATCAGGAGATTGCTTCGTTACTCCGGAAAATTGGCTAGAGCCGGACGAATATTGAAATATTACCGTTAATTTCGCGCTGGTGACAATGAGCATTGACCTCGGTCGGGATTGGGTTCAACCTCTTCAAGGTTTAGCAATTCCTTGAGTTTATCGGCACCGCCAACATATTCACCATCCAGCCAGATTTGTGGGACAGTAACGGGGGTTCGTGGTCCGATGATTGGCTTGACTCTGGCCAGCATCTCGTAAAGCGAACCGGGTTCCTTGACCACATCATGGTACTGGTATTCGACATTGGCCTTTTCGAGGTAGGTTTTGGCGTTAACGCAATGCGGACAGGTTGCCTTGCCAAATACATGATTCCCTTCAATTGGTTTGCTGTGTACTGCTTCTTCGATAACAGACTGAGTGAGAAGACCCCGATTAAGGGCTGCACCTTGTGAAACCATCTTGCCATTGACAAGAACAATCGGGGCATGCCAGCCACCTTTGGGCAATGGCTTCCACCATTCAGTAAGCCAGTCCCGTAATTCCAGTTCCACATCCAATCCCTGAAGGTCGCTGTCAATGCAGTCTTGAATAATGTCCTTGGTAAGAGAACATTCGCCACAAGGGATTTTTACTTTAAAGGGCCCCCATGCGCCGGCCCAACGGAAAACGGTGATATTTACTGGATTATTCATCATGAATCAGAAGTGGAAAATGTCTATCGGCAAAGTCAGCCTCTGCAACCTTGCTGGCAGCACTGTCGCAATTCTCATGCCAATTATGGATTGTCGCTAGTCATATAAATCTAAAGCGGTCATTTCGCTGAACGGGTTGCCATCGGTTAGCCAATGCAATATTGCCACAAAACCGAACGGAACGCTGAGTCATATATTATCAAAAAAAGCCTGAAAGGATGCGCGGTGTCTTCCTGTATCAAGGGAGCGTCCCATCGGCGGCGCCAGAGTGTCATGATGCCGGTTGTAAATTACTAAATGTCGCCAAAGCACCCTCATTGGCATGTAAGCGAGTTTGAGCAACGCCACAACATTCGAAGATATCATACAGTAGATGAGATGCTTGAAAAAGTGCTTGAAACCTTGTTTTTCGTCAAATCATGACCGACTGCAACATCCAGAACCGCACGATCTTCTGCGATGACAATATTGATGTCCTGCGGGGGGTCAACTTCGAATGCATTGACCTCATTTGTCTTGACCCGCCCTTCAACAAGAACAAGAAGCTTACCGCGCGATCGGCAGCAGTGCAGAGGGAGCGGAGTTTTCAGACATATTTCGAGAGGAAGATGTAAAAGCAGAATGGCTGTTGACCATCAAGGAAGACCAGCCGGAACTCTACACTTATCTCAATGGCATCCGGGGGGTTGGCAACCCCTACAATTTTGCCTATCTTGCCTACATGGCCATACGGCTGATCGAATGCCAGAGGGTATTGAAGAAGGCCGGATCAATCTATCTGCATTGCGACCCGACCATGAGCCACTACCTTAAGTCTCTGATGGACTGCATTTTCGGAGAGAGGAATTTCAGGAACGAAATCGTCTGGTGCTACAGAGGAGGCGGGAAAGGATCAAGAGACTTTGCCCGAAAACATGATGTTCTATTGCGGTATTGCCAGAGCAGGAATTTCGTGTTCAATGAAGGCTTGATTCGGGTTCCGTATGAGGGAACCGGCAAAAACAGGAAAGACGCATCAATGGGGGGAAGCAGGAGAAAGGGCGGCGGCAATTCCAGCTACAGGCCAAACCCTCTTGGCAAAATCCCGGAAGACTGGTGGGTTATTCCGCAGCTCAATTCCAATGATCCGGAGAGGGTAGGCTACCCGACACAAAAACCCCTGAGACTGCTTGAGCGAATTATCAGGGCTTCAAGCAGCGAGGGAGACATGGTCCTGGATCCGTTCTGTGGCTGTGCCACGACTTGCGTTTCCTCTGAAATGCTGGATCGCAAATGGATCGGCATTGATGTTTCGTTCAAGGCTTATGAATTGGTGAAGCGTCGATTGGAGACAAGGCGCAGCTGATCCACATGACATAGTTTCATATGGCAAAGAAATCCACATGAAAACAAGGTCTCCGAAAAGTACCGACCTGAGTGTTGATTACCGAGAAAGGAAATTTGTCTATATGATCTCTCACCTGGCCTATCCGGGCGAGTACAGGATCGGCATTGCCAGGAATGTGAACAAGCGTCTCGTTGATTATCAAACGGCTGATCCCGGACGTGATTGCAAAATAGAATTCAAATTGGAAACGCCCAGCTTTCGTGAAATTGAAAAGTACATCCATGCTGTTTTTGAGAACAGGCATGAATGGATTGCGGCTGAACTGGGGGGAATTGTCAAGGCCATCAAAGAGTACAGGCCTGATCAATAAGGATAAACAGACCGCTTGAAAAGAGGTGAAAGACGCATGCACATCAAGCCAGACGACATGAATGACAGTCAAGTTACAAGGGTGTTTTTCAGGCCTTTCAGGATCACCGAAATAAGTTTCCGCCGTTAGCCTCCGGTCGCTCAGGCCTGGTGAAGACCATTCGATCGGGAATTACATGCATTCGATATCACTCTTTTTCATACGGTCATTGAATCAACCCTTGCCTCGCCAGGGTATTGTCTTGTCAATCACGAAACGCATGATTAAGTCGAACAACAATCCCAGTACCCCCATGACAATGATCGTCATCCAGATGATTTCATAGTCCGATTGTTTTCTCGCAACATTCTCTACAAAGCCAATTCCAGTAGTTCCGGCCAGCATTTCCGCAGCGACCAAAGTACCCCAGCATACACCAATCGATATACGAATACCGGTTAGAATTTCCGGCAGGGAATTGGGCAGAATGACTTGCTGGATGATCTGCCGGTTGGTTGCACCTAGAGAGTGTGCAGCATGGATTTTGGAGAGTTGGGTGCCCGTGGCTCCGGTTCGTGCAGAGATGACCATAATCGCAAATGCAACCATGAACAGCAGAAAGATTTTTCCATCATCCTGTATGCCGAAGATGGTCAGGATTAGCGGAGCCCAGGCCAAGGGTGGAACAGGTCGGTAAAGTTCGACAAGAGGATCGAAATAGCCTTTGGCAAATCGAGACAGTCCCATGAACAGGCCCAAAGGTACGCCAAGCAAGATCCCCAGAAACAAGCCCGCCAATACCCGCAAGATCGAATCCCAGATATGTCCGGTAGGCACGGGAACTGAGAAAGAATCAAAATCCCCAGTTACAAAGCTGTAGATTCTGTCCTTGAATCTATAGTCGATATTCCCTCGTTCATCATGGTGACCGTATTCGCCGGGAATCAAGTCTGCAATCAAGTCAGGAACAATAAAATCGACCATCTCTGAAACCGGCTTCATCTTGTACCAGAAGAGTGGGAACCCCTTGTATCCCTGTGCGGGGTCGGCCATCCAGATGAAGGTGGCCAGGGTGTCTGAAGGCTTGGGCAGCCAGCGTCCAGACCCTTGTTCCGAACAGGCATTATTGCCTGCCAGAATAGCTCCTCCCGGCAATGCCCAGGCATCGATAAACCGCAACCCCCCCTGTCTGTCATGCATGCTTTCTTCAAGAAGAATCAAGGATGCTTCAATCCCTTGAGTGACCTGAGTTGGAAAGACTCTGAAGTCATCCACTCGTTTTGAGATCTTTTCGATATCACTCAAAATATCCGCGTACGTGTCCTGAACGGCTACGGCCTCCAGTTCTTGAATTCTCTGGCGAATGTCTTCGATTCGTTTCACCAGTTCGGGTCCATCATTGCGGATTTCACTGTAATCGCTGGTAATTTCCCCCATGATTTCAGCAGCAGCATCAAAAACATGTCCACGATCGGTTTTGGGTAGAACCGGAATTTCAGTGCTGGATTCACCCCAGCCAGGCTGGGCCAGAGCCTCAGCCATTTGCGTTTCATTGACGGGTCCCGGGAAATCATCGCTTTGAATGTCCAGTGCCAGTTTTTCGATACGCATTGCTATATCTTGAAACCTTTCCGAAATGCCGGGGGCCATGTACTCGGTACTGGCCTGCAATACCAATGTCTCGCGGACATCGTCAACCAATGCGGAAAGGTCTTCTCGCTCTGCATCCGTCAAATCTAGATCATCCAGTTCCTCTGACAACAGCTCTATCTGATGCAGGTCCCGGTTGAGAATTCGAGTGCCCAGCAGATGACGGTTATCAATAGGGAAGGCAGACCGGATGGGATTGACAGCGCGATTCAGTTTTGCGACCTGACATAATTCATTGGCCGCATTCGGGAAGAAGGCACGGCCAGCATCCCATGAAAACGTGAACCAGACAAGCAGGATGCTTGACACTCCACAAGCGACCCAGTGGTATCCCCCTTGAGTACGAATCGGGTTTCCAAATACGGCATCGGTTCTCTCGGTTCGAATGATTTTTCGACCATGCATGATCGACCAGATGAAAACTATCACCAATGCGATATATAGAATAGCAACGATCATGATTCAGGACTCTGACAAACCTGATTCACGCGGCTTCGACCTTGCCCATGATTTCTTCCTCCATATTCCAGATCATGGTTAGGATTTCTTCCCGGGTTTCAACGAATTTATCCTCATTCTTGATTTCGCGAGGATCTCCATCGAGTCCCATTTCTGCAAAGGGCAGCCGATACTGCTTGTGAAGGCGCCCGGGTCTCGGGGCCATGACGAACAGCCGTTCACCCAAAAGCAATGCTTCTTCGACCGAATGGGTGATTATCATGATGGTTTTGCCGGTTTCTTTCCAGATCTTCAGGACCAGCGACTGCATTTTTTCACGAGTCAGGGCATCCAGTGCTCCGAGCGGTTCATCCATGAGAATCAAGTCGGGGTCGTTGATCAGACAGCGGGCCAGAGCTACGCGTTGCTGCATGCCGCCCGATAACTGATAGGTTGGGGTTTCTCCAAAACCCTGCAGTCCGACAATGTTCAGCCATTCCTCAACTTTCTGCCTGGTATCTTCCTTGTCGGCATTTTTCATCCGCAAACCGAAATTCACATTGTCAGCGACGGTCAGCCATTCAAAGAGGGCACCCTGCTGAAATACCATGCCGCGGTCGACGCCCGGTTTTTCAATAATGCTGCCGCCAAGCTTGATGCTTCCGCCAGTTGGATGCAGGAATCCGGCCACAATGTTCAACAGAGTTGTCTTGCCGCAGCCAGAAGGGCCGAGCACCGAGAGAAGTTCGCCTTTTTTCAGGGTAAAGGTTACGTCCTTCAGAGCGTGGACGCTGCTGCCATCAGGCAGTTCAAAGACCATGTTGAGATTGTCGGTAACGAGGTCACTCATCGGTCAGGTTAACAGCTAGCTGGGAAGAGCAAAGGCAATTCTGAAAGACTGGACTGAGCCGGGCAAGATGCCCGGCCCATGATCAGGGATTCAGTTTACTGCATATAAGAAGTATCGATAACGGAACTGTAGTCATCCAGAGCAGGATTCTCAGGTGTAGCAAATGCGCCACCAACCACAGAGATGGCTACGCTGGCTATACCACCCTTGTTGAAGTAGTTGGTCAGCTGTTCCTCGTGACCCGGAAAGTAGAACTCGGCCATTTGATTTTTGGTAGCTTCAACTGAAAGTCCGGCATCCTTGGCGATCACATCGATTTTCGACTGGTCGGCGGCAAATGCTTCATTAGCCTGCTCAGTCACTTCCAAAAAGGTCTTGACCATATCAGGGTTTTCCTGAGCGAAACTTTCAGTTACTGATACAACGTCAAAACTAATGATTCCAGCCGCTTCCTTATCGGCGAGGCTCATCAGGGGTTTGCCAACCTCATACATTTTGCTCATTGAATCAGCGCCAAATCCGCAGGCCATGGAGACTGCGCCATCAGCCAGGGAAACCGCGGCATCAGCCGGGACCTGGTCAACGACGTTGATTTCATCAACATTGACATCCAGAGTGCGCATCATCATTCGGAAACTGTAGTCAGCCATGGTCGCGAGCGGTACGGCAACGGATTTGCCTTCCAGCTCATTGGCATTGCTCTTATCGATGCCTTCACCGTTTCTGACTACGCAATCGTTGGCAGGGTACTGCACAGCAATCGAAACCAGTTTGATAGGGGCATTCGCATTGACTGCATTGATGAATGGTGCCAGCCCCTGACTGTAGGAAATATCGATGTCTCCAGCAAGCATTGCTTCGGTCATTTGGGTTCCTGCATCAAAGTTGGTCCAGTTGACCGGAACACCCAAAGCATCATCGTATTGCTTCTCAACTTTAGCGACCTGATTGGGGGTTGCCCATTCGAGGAAAAATGCAACATTGACCTGATCTGCCGCATTGGCCGCAGCCGATAGAACAGATGCTGCACAGGCGGCGATTAGTGATTTTTTGAATTTCATGTTTAACTCCACTTGAATAGAAAACGTGCAGTGCAGGAATCTGTATGGGAATGTTGCACTGCTCGAACATTGGGTTTTCAGCCATGTCGTGAAACCCTCGGCAATTATATCCCAAATTATGATCAAGAGAATTTGTTGTCCACTAAAGCATATGCTGCAGGTTCTGAAATTAGAGGAATATTGCCTACCCCCGGTATAGGTCAAGGGCTCGCCAATTGAAGTTGTGCGCTGCAGATGAGACAGCATCCGCTTGTTTTTGATATTTATTCCTTAGGCTAGCAGGTGTTGAATCAGGACCTCCAAGCGCATGAATAATCTCATATTCCGAAACTGCCCCTTTTTCACCGCCAATCATCTCGCTTGCGGTTTGCTCGCACATGTCACCGAGGCCCCGATAGAAGTCACCGCGAAGTTGATTGACGGACTCTTTCGCCGCGTAAATGGTATTAATATTGTCTGCTGCAATGGTCAGCCTGTTATGCGGGTCCAGTCCATAGGGGTTCATGTGTCCATAGACAATAATATCCCCTCGTAACCCGTCTGTCTCTTCAATGAATTGTTCGATTTCATTGACATAGCGTTGATTAATGTTCCATAGAGCCTCGGTGCAAACAGCGGTCTGCTCAGGGTTAAGGCGAATATTGGCATCGGTATGGTTCTTGTGGCGATACTTGCCATGCGGTTCACGCATTCGGGCGGCATAGGGTATAGCTTCACGAAGTTCTCGCATTTCATGTGCGGTTCTGAAAATTTCGGCAGATTCGAGATCAATTCCGCCAATGCTCATTGACTCGCCGTCTGAACCGTCGATCAATAAATTCAGAAAGTCATCGATAGGATGATTTGTACAGGCATTTATGAACAATACTCCATCTGCATGGGTCTGTTCACACTTCTCGGATAATTTTCTGGCGCGTTTCGCATCAACGTTATCAGGAGAGCTTTGGATTAATGGTTCCATTGACCCCGAAGTGATATGCTCCAGTCCGATAATTACATCCTGTTCACCGATTAAGTTAGTGGTCGAATCCTGACTGAATTCAAAAAAGCAAAACCGGGTCAGGTGATCAAGAAGCCTTGATATTTCAAGAGAGTCATTGCGAATTGGCAGTGCAAAGGCGATTTCATTTTCGGGCAGCCTGCAATATCGACATCGAACTGCGCCTACCATTCCGGTCCAACCGTAGGTTCCTGCATAATGATCCAATTGTTCCTGATTGATGGTTCCCAGCTGATTTCCATTGTGCAAAAGAACTTCCGAAACGCTATCTGAGAAATACCTTCGCTGCGGGCCCATGCCGCCAGTCATAAAAGTTGAACCGACCTGGGCATAGGCATAGCTTGTCAGGTCTGCCCCAGGAACTCGATAGGCCGGTGAGAGCGTATCTGCCAGTGCCTGGTTGAGTTGATCAATGGTAATCGCCGCTCCAGCGCAAACTTCCATGTTCTCGCGGTCGATCACAATCTCGTCAAGAGATATCGACTCAAGACTGGGGGCATTGTGATTGCGAATTATCGGGGTTGGGGTGGTTCCCACCAAAACCCCGATGATAGGCTTTTCACCTATTGTCTGCTGCTGGTAAACACTGCCTGCTGCAGAAACTGCAGACAAGGGCAGGAGGCAGGTTTCTCGTCCGTGTTTGCGGTAGATGTCCGAGATCGTGTTACTCAATCCCGATTCGGCAATACGATATGCAACATCAAGCCGTACCTTGTTGTTTTCACCGTCCCTGAATGACTGGTCTAAGGGTTTTAGCATCTCTGCCAGGCTAATGGAGCTGTAACACTTGCCAGGGGGGATTGCCATGTAGAGAGACTTGATCCAAATGGCTCCCTGTCAACGTGCAATCCAGGTGCCGCGAGTCGGGTAATTGTTCTCCTTGATCCATTGCAAACCGTTTGCCAGGGTTTCGATGTCTGGTCTGACAAAAGGATTGTTGGAGATGTCGACAATATGCAAGTCAAGGTCGCTGTTTACCACGAACAGGCCAGGCTCCGCATATTGATGATCGGTTTCGGCCTCTGATCGCGGCGAAGAAATCCTGAGCCCGAGTGTCTGCATCTGATCCATGGTCAAACCGTGATAGAACGGGTAGCTGACATTTAGTTTCTGCAGATGTTCAAGAAGCTGTTTACGGCTGTCTGCGGATACTGCAACCACTTCAATGCCATCATCTTTGAGTTGCTGTACGTAGTCTTCGAGCTTGTTCAGGTATTTGGTGCACATCGGGCAATGTTTGCCGCGATAGACAACGATTGCACGCCATTCGGCATCTGCAGAGGGTTTGCTTATATCCTCAAGATTTCCGTCAAGATTAGTGACCCCGAGTTCAGGAAAGGGTGTTCCCGGATTAAGTGTATTCATAGTCTTTTTCCAGTGATGCAGGGTTAGTCAGCGCTACCTGCCGATTGCTTGTAAAAAACGATATTCTAATTGCTTCGCAGCTCTTCCGGTATGCAGCAAACCGGGATTGGCTGCATTTTATGCTGATTTGCCCTGCGTAGCTTGCCATAAATTTCCAGCACCTCTGTTTGTCTGGACGTTAATTTTCCAGCGTGCTCTTCATTGAAGGACATCGCCCATTCAAGTTCATCGTAGCTGGCGCCGAGTTGATCCTCGTCGCTTCGATTGTCACCGAACAAGCCGTCGGTAGGGCTGGCCAGCATGATTTCCTCACTGATTTGCAGTTCTTTTCCAAGCGCATAGACCTCGCTTTTGTTCAAGTCGGCGATTGGACTGAGATCAACTCCGCCATCACCATACTTGGTGAAAAAACCCACTCCGAAATCTTCGACCTTGTTCCCGGTTCCGGCAACCAGGTAGCTGTTCAGCGCCGAGAAGTAATAAAGAGTGGACATGCGCAATCGCGCCCGGGTATTTGCCAGGCTTAGCTGTCGAGAAGATCCCTCATCGACTAAAGGCATTGCCGAGACAAAATGGTCGAATACTGGCGTTAAATCGACGCGATGGCTGGAAGCATTGGGGTAGGATTGCTGGAGGTGGCTGATATGATTTTGGGCTCGAGTTACCTGAGAAGACGCCTGATGGATCGGCATCTCAAGGCACAAGGTCGGCAACATTGTTCTTGAAGCAAGCGTTGAGGTGACAGCCGAATCAATTCCACCGGAAACACCCACAACGAAGCCCTTGCTATTGGCCTGGGCAGCATAAGATTTTAGCCAATTGATGATATGCTCGATGATTGAAGAAACTTGCATGTGACACTAATAAATTCGGATAGATTCAAGCCCTGCGAACGATGCTCTGAACGTGTTCAATCAATGTTCTGTCCGGGCAAATAATGAGTTGTCTTGAAAATGAAAACAGCTAAATGCTCATGAATTAATAATTTGCTTCCTGCGCTTCATGCTGAAATCTCAAAATATTTCCGGCCCGTGATTTTTGCGGTACTGACTGTGATTCTTCCACAGATATGATATCTTGGCACGGCTGTATCGTGTACTTCAATAAGGTTTCCAAAATTTGCCTGAATACTGCATCGGCTCCCTTCGGCGGCATAGCCATGCCAATTTGCTTGCGTACTGATTCCTTGCCGCCAGTGAATACAAGCCAATCTGAAAACGACTGCAATCGTGCTTTTTCACGATTCGTCAATGCTCTATTCTTTCGCCAATAGTAGAAGATATGGGTTCCCGCCGTACGCAGCAGCCGATGGGCATCCTCGCGGAGAATCCGGGTCAATGCGCCTTGAAATTTCCTAATTTCCGAAAAGTCAATAATGTCGTCATTGCTCATGGCGGCTTACCTCCTGGTTAACTTTTTTAGGCTTTAAAAGTCAATCCGGCTACGCCGCTTTTTTCAGCCCCATCTTGCCGCGCACTACTTTCAGCCATATCTCCTTTTGACCGTCCGTTCTACCGTACCAATTTTCCCATAATTTACCGTCCATCAGGAGCAAATATTCGTAGCGCCAAGGCAAGTCCTAGAATGGAGGACAGTAGTATGAAGTGTTAGCAACCATTCATCAAAATCCAGAGAGTTCGACTGCCTCCAAGGGCTTTCAGCCGAGTGCCATGTAAAGCCCGCAATGTAGACAGGTGGGCGCAGCATTCAGGGGCGAACAAGCTTCCATGACTGATACGAGCCTGAAGCACGGCAACACGAATACTGAAACAGTCAATCACCGGGATCAAGACTGGAGCATCTGCCGGTGTCGTTTGCAGGAGCTTTCCCTTACTGGGCGGTAATTAGCAGGCCCAGAAGTCCAGCGCCCCCGCCGACGATGGTGGCCAGCAACTGCCGGTTTTCACGCTGGGTCATGTCAGCCTTCCAGCTGGCCATGTCGGTTCTAAGCCGCTCGAAAGCCGCATTCATGCGCTCGATCGAGGTTTCGGTGTCGGCGTGTTTCGTATTCATGTCTGACCTCAGTACGGCGACCTCTTTCGCTAGCTCATGGATCCGCTGATCCTGATTGTCATTTTCTGCCTTGCTCTTATCTTATCCTATCGCTGCCATAGTTTTCAAGCTGTACTCGCTTAGCTAGGCCGGATCGAATGCCGTCAGTTTTTCAGTTATGGTTCTTCACCTTTGCTGGTCAGGTGCTGGACAGTCTTGATATCCTGGATATAGGAGCTCCTATCGCCTTCGCACAATAGGACTATTTTCTGCCATCCCGTTTTCATGTCATATACCTTTTCCTAATTACCACCAATCATAAGCAGGTTTTGTGATACAATGGGACAGATGCAACCACTTGATTAAAAAGGAGTATATCCATGAAGCGAAATCCTGTCCAGTTCCAGAAAGGCCTCAGTCTCAACGAATTTCTCGAACATTACGGAGACGAGGACAAGTGCCATGACGCACTGTTCCGGCTGCGCTGGCCGGACGGC
>JAPOSW010000005.1 GCA_026709505.1 Gammaproteobacteria bacterium
CTCGCGGATCGACAGGCCTCTGGACATCAGAACCTTGATCTGGCATCGTTCATCGCAGGCCAGCTGGCGGCAGCTCTTGCACATGACAGTTCTCCGTTATGCTTGACATGGAGACTGTCATCCGCCCGCTGGCCGTCTGCAACACGCCGCCACCCTACAGGGTGTTGCACTTCAGAGTGGAATTGGGGTTCTGCGTAGAGAGTCGTAGGACTTTACATAATGATCTTTTGATTCCAATTTTTTTAAAGCTTGGAAAACCGTTTTTACTCTCTTTCACAATTTAGTCTTTTGCCTTCTTTTTATCAAAATTCATTTTCTTCTGCATTATTTTCATCCAAGTTCATAGCAAATCAGCCCAGGAATTGGGGATTAGAGATTAGTACACTTCACTGGTACCAAAACAATCTTGAGGTCAGACCCTAAACGCTCCGAATGGATCATTCGCATCTGGATTTTGTCGGCCAATTCAATCATACCCGGAAGATTGAACATGGAATATGCATCACTTCCCAATAGATCCGGCGCAAGATATACCACCAATTCATCTGCAAGGCATTGTCTCAAGAAATTTCCTGCCAAGCGCGGACCGGCTTCAACTAGTATCGAGTTCATCTGCTTCTTTGCACACTCCTTGAGCATCTCGGTCAGGTCTATCTGTCCACCTTCACCCTGGCAGGATACGATCTCGAGATTCGATATGCCATCAAGCCGCTTGTGTTCTTCAGTATTTGTCGTTGTGAATAAATAAACTTGAGCTGAATCGTCAAGAACCCTGGCCTTGGCCGATATGGACAACCGACTGTCTAACACCACACGATCCGGTTGGCGTGGGGTGTCAAGATGACGTACCGTTAAAGCTGGATCATCCTTTTGTATTGTGCCAATTCCTGTCAATACGGCAGAAGAAAGCGCTCGCAATCGATGACCATCGCAGCGCGATTCTTCACAGGTAATCCATTTGCTCTCCCCATCTGGCATGGCAGTTCGCCCATCAAGACTGGCTGCAACTTTCAGGGTCACATAAGGCATGTTGGTAGACATGCGCTTGAAAAACCCTCGATTGAGCCTTTTTGCATCTTCACCACAAATGCCGGTTACAACCTCTATCCCTGCCTCATGAAGAGAACGCAGCCCCCGTCCGCGAACGAGTGGATTTGGATCTTCACATGCAACAACGATACGGCTTACTCCTGATCGGATAACAGAATCAGTACAAGGCGGGGTATGGCCTGTGTGACTGCAAGGCTCCAGTGTTACATACAGGGTTGCGCCTTGTGCCCGCTCCCCGGCATCTGCAAGGGCCCGAACTTCTGCATGTGGTCCGCCTGCCCGCTCATGCCACCCCTGGCCAACAATTTCATTGTCCTTGACTACCACACAACCCACAGCCGGATTGGGATGCACGGTGTACTGGCCTTGCCTGGCCAAGTCGAGCGCCATCGACATGAATCGCTCGTCGTCAAGTCTGGACATGTCTTTTCGGATTGCTTGCAGGCCTCTCGTTGAGAGCGGAAATCGCAATGACTCAGGATTCAGCCGACTTGCCTTCCTTTTGTACAGGCAGCATGTCTTCTCGCTTGATGCCCAGAACCAGAATGGTCGGGCTGGCCACAAATATCGATGAATATGTGCCGATCAGCACACCGATCAACAGCGCAAAGGAAAATCCTCGGATTACTTCTCCGCCCAGAATCAGCAAAGTACTGACAACGAGAAGCGTGGTGAGAGAGGTCAGCAAGGTCCGTGGCAGAGTCTGATTGATCGCCCTGTTCATGATTTCAATAACATCGCTCTTTCGCATCTTGCGAAAATTCTCACGAATGCGGTCGCATACCACAATGGTATCGTTGAGCGAATAGCCGATAACCGCCAGCACGGCTGCCAGTACCGGGAGCGAAAATTCAAGCTGAAATAGCGAAAACATGCCAACGGTAATCACAACATCGTGAACCAAGGCCACGATTGAACCGACAGCAAACCTCCATTCAAACCGAAAAGTGACATAGATGAGAATGCCGAGCAGGGCATATAACATTGCAAGACCGCCCTGATTGGCCAATTCATCGCCAATTTGCGGTCCCACAAACTCGACTCTCCGCATTTGAATCTGACAGTCGGATACCACTCCACCGGATACACACTGTTGAGTCGAAAGGCTTGATGTATCTATCAGAGTTTCATCATAGGGCTGGCGCAAGACCTCCATGACCTGACTGCTTAACTCTGCGGCCCCGCCATCCTCGCTCAGCGTGGCGGAAGGCAATCGAACCAAAATATCCTGTGGTGTACCAAAGTGCTGGACAACGGCATCTTCAAAGCCATTGCCGATTAGTAGATATCTAGCCTCTTCGATTTCAACGGCATCCGGATAGCCAACCTCGACCAGCGTCCCGCCCGTGAAGTCAATGCCAAAATTCAGCCCTCGAAAAGTCAGCGTGGCAACACTGACCACGATCAGAAACCCCGAAATAATCAGGGCAGTCTTTCGCCATCCCAGAAAATCAAACGATGTGGTTTTGCGGAATAACTGCATTGCTCTAGATTGACAGTCGCTTGACGATTTTACCGCCGTAGATTCCGTTGACAATAACGCGACTGAGCAGGATCGCGGTAAACATCGAAGTAAGAATGCCAATGCTCAAGGTTACGGCAAAGCCCTTGATAGGCCCGGTCCCGAAGTTGAACAGAACGAGGGCGGCGATCAGGGTAGTGATGTTTGCGTCCACAATGGTCGACAGTGCACGGTCATAGCCCAGATGAATACTGGCCTGTGGAGTATTGCCATTTCTGATTTCCTCGCGTATGCGCTCGAAAATCAATACGTTTGCGTCCACCGCCATGCCTACGGTCAACACAATGCCTGCCACTCCAGGCAAGGTCAGGGTTGCCTGCAAAAGCGAGAGCACGGAGACGATCAATACCAGGTTCAAACTGAGTGCTATCAGTGCCACCACCCCGAATATCCGATAGTAAACGATCATGAAGACCATTACCAGAATCAGGCCAACAATAACCGAAAGCATACCCTGATCAATGTTTGCCTGGCCGAGACTTGGACCAACTGTTCGCTCCTCGATAATTTCTACAGGTGCCGCCAGCGCACCGGCCCGCAGCATCAAAGCCAGATCTCTGGCCTCGTTTATCGATCCGATGCCTTCAATCTGATAGCGCTTGCCCAGCTGAGCTCGTATCACGGGAGCGGTCAGGACCTCTTCAATCCGGTTCGTTATTCTTTCTGGCAATCCGCGGTCATCGAGGATTGGATTGCCATCATCATCGGTGCGAATTCTGGATGCAATCTCCTGATAGACGACTGCCATTCGGTTGCCGATATTCTCTCCGGTTATGCGACTGTTGATCGTTGCCGCTGTCGAGTCCAGCGTTATGCTGACAATGGGTCCGCCATTCTGGTCCAGGCTGGCTGCGGCATCAATAATGTTATCGCCCGAATAGATGACTCTTTTCTCAAGCAGTATTCGCCGCCCATCCCGGAAGCGGTAAAGACGAGAGCCGGGAGGAGATTGACCGGCTTCAAGCGCCGCAGCGTTATTTTCCTCATCGACCATGCGCATTTCGAGGGTGGCTGCTCTGCCCAGAATTTCCTTGGCCCGGGCAGTATCCTGCACCCCCGGCAGCTGTACGATAATGCGGTCCGCACCTTGTTGCTGAACAATCGGTTCGGCTACCCCAAGCTGGTCAACCCGATTTCGAAGAGCCACCCGGTTCTGCTCAAGGGCAGCTTCCCGAATCTCGTCAATCCGCTCGGCACGTAATGAGACTATCAGCGCTGCCTCATTGCCCGCTGCATTGTCGACTTGCAGCTCCTGAAAATCCCGCTCCAGAATATCGGCAGCTTCTTCCCGCTGCTCTGGATTTCGAATGTCTGCAAGAATCGTGCCATCTTCGTTCGCCACAATCCGTCGATAGCGGATGCGTTCCTCGCGCAAAGCCGAACGAATTCCATCTACCGAGTTCTGAATCTGCCTCTGAATCGCACTGTCCATGTCTACCTGGAGCAGGAAGTGCACGCCACCGCGAAGGTCAAGGCCCAGATACATTGGCAAGGCTCCCACGCCGGACATCCAGTCAGGGGCGTTTGGAAGCAATGTCAGGGCAAGCGAATAAGCGTTTCCGAGTTCCGCTTCCAGCAATTTCTTGGACTTGAGCTGGGTTGCGGTCTCGTCAAAATGGATTTTGAGGTTGTTTTCATCCTGAGAAAGGGACTTGAAGCCAATCTCATTGTCGTTCAGGATGGTCTCTACACGCCCCAGCAAGTTGCTGTCCAGAGACAGCCCTCGAGCCCCTCTTATCTGGATTCCGGGATCGCTGCCGAATAAATTCGGAACAGCATAAAAGATTCCAACCACAACGACTACCGTTACGATCAGATAGCGCCACCATTCAGTCTGATTCAACATGTGCTGAACAATAAGATTGGAACAGGATTAGAAAATGGGGCTTTACGTTGAGGGGAGCAATCAGTCAGGCGGAGGCGACTTCTTCTTTTTGGCGGGAGCGGAATGCTTGAAGTCTACCGTGCCCATGGGCATCATTTGCGCGATTGCATTTCTCTGGATTTTCAATTCCACTTCCGAGGCTACCTGGACCGTCAGAAAATCATCATCGATACCCCTGACTATGCCAAGTGCCCCGCCATTGGTCACGATCTCATCTCCGACCTCCAGTGAAGAGATCATCTCGCGGTGCTGTTTCGCTCGTTTTTGCTGAGGGCGGATCAACAGAAAGTAGAACACCACAAAGATCAGTATCATCGGAAGAATGCCGATCAGGCTTCCCCCGGCATCTCCGCTTTGCGCCCACGCATTGGAAATAAATAGATCAGTCATTTATCTGAATAGACTCCTCGTCGAATAGCTGCTGCATTGAATACTTAGGATTGTGGATTATGCCACAAAATGCGAAATCGAAAATGAATCAAAACTATCCATCAAGCCATGCCTCGTTTCTCTCGAATGATATCGGTAAAGAACTCGATTTCCCTGTCCATCGCGTCTAGCTTGGTTGCCTTGTTTCGGAATCCATGGCCCTCGCCAGCATATTCATGGTAGGCATGGCGGATTCCCTTCCTTTCAAGCAGTTCGACCACCTCGTGAGACAGCGCAGGCGGAACCACCTTGTCATCGCTGCCCTGAAACAATATCAAGGGGCAGTTCAGCTTGTCCATCTCGAAAATCGGGGAGCGTTGCCGATAGCGACTGTCTGGATTACGGGCGCGGTCGCGATCATATGCCTCTCCAATCAGCCGGTCGGTATACCTCGATTCAAATCGATGCGTGATTTCACTGAGCGTGATCAGATTGCCAATGCCGTAATAGCTTGCTCCGGCACAAAACAGTTCGTTGTGCCGGGTCAGCGCCCTCTGGACCGCGTATCCTCCGGCACTGCCACCACGAATGAATACCAGTTCAGGGTCTATCCGCTGCTTGCGAATCAGGTAGCCGATGCCTGCCGCAATGTCTTCGCAGTCATCAATGCCCCAGTTGCCCATCAGGCTCTGCCGATAGGTCCGGCCAAAACCCGTGCTGCCGCGATGGTTGACGTCCAGCACGGCAAATCCGAGTGAGCAGTAATAGTGCCGGATACCTTCGTAGACACGAGAAGAACGTCCCGTCGGGCCGCCATGAATCATGACAATCAAGGGGGGACGCTGTGAATCAGGACCTGTAAAACCCGGATTCAGTGGTGCAAGGAACAACCCGTAAGCCACCTCTTCCCTGCTCGTTGCAAATTCCACGAATTCGGAAACCGGTGCATGATCAATTTCAAAACCGTCCTCACCCCCTATCGAAACCTCATCCAGTCCGCTATGCCTGACTTGAACGATCGAGGGCACCTGGTTCTCGTAATAAGCCATGCAGGATAGCAGGCCATCCTCATCCAGGCTAATTTGATTCAAGGCAGCAATATGTTGGGTCACAGGACGAATTTCAGACGTCTTTGTATTCAGCTCGATTATCCGGTCGCCGTCGCGTTCCGTGAGAATGGCGGCAATGACCCCATCAGCAGTCTCTTGCCACCGTGACTGCCCGAATTGCCAATGAACTTCACCAAATTCTCCACGTTCGTGGCTGATCTGCCTGCACTCCCCTTCTGCAGAGCAACTGTAGAAATTCCAGAAATCGCACTCGGGATTATCGCTAACGAAAATCAGCTCGCCATTTTCAAGGAATCCAATTTGACATACGGCCCAGCCTTCACGATCAATGATGGATGCCTTGTTTCGGATCGACAGAGATGCCTCAAGGTCAAGATCCGCGCACATCAGGCGCGTTTGATCCCAGGGCATGTGAGGATGTGACCATTCCATCCAGGCCAGACGTGATCCATCAGCAGAAATCACCGGCCGTGCATAAAAATCTGCTCCCGATACAAGCGTTTCGATTGGCTGCAGGCCAGGCTTCCCAGAGGCATTTGCCCGCCAGCGAATTTTCACGATCCGGCATTCATTTCCCCCTTCATCATTCGGTATCTCCATGACCGCCACAATCCACTTTCCATCCGGGGATGCCGAGAGATCGGCAAAGCCCGGAATTGGCTGATCACTCCATGCCGCAAATTTTTCCGGCAAATCATGTCCTTTGGCTTTTGTATAATACCGATGCCCGTCGATCATGCGAACATCGGCTCCAGACAATGCGTCTTGGCTTAGATTTTGCGCATACAGACAGCCGTCTAGATAATTGTTGAAGACAAGGCAATCATTGATAATGCAGTAACACTTTCCGCCATATTCATTGACGCGCGTACGGATGTTGAAGTTTTGGGACACATCAAAAGGCAATGGAGTAACGATTTCCGGACCGGTTGCGTCTTCAACTTTTCCTGCTCGACACAATACCGTTTTTCCCGAATACTCGTCAGAGAGGACCTGAAGCCAATGCAGCCGCTTCCTATGCCGGAATGGATAATTCGGTGCCCGCCCCTTGACGAACAGTGCCCCAGGTTCAAGATGACTTTCCCACAAGCCAAAATCGGCAATTTTCTTCCCGACAGCCATCAGCAAGAGGCTATAGCGAACCGATTACCAGGCGCGATTTGCCGGGAGAGAGCATGGATTCTTCAAAAAATCCGACCGGCGTCTCAAGCGCGAACTGATATGGCTTGTTCGGTGAATACAAGGGCTGTGCATCATCCGTATACACATCCATGCGAAGCACATCGATCAATGTCCCCTGCCCATCGAAAAACCCAATATCCAGAGGGGCTTTCACATTCGACATGTGAAAGCTGCCTTGAATCGGTTCAGTATAAACAAACAGAATCCCGGTCTCTTTGACCGCATCCGGACAAACATGCTGAAAGCCCATCGCACGTTCAAAATGATCATCGGCAATCAGGCTTCGAATATGCTTGGTGTTTCCATTGTCATCGAACAAGGTGATTCCTTCCAGGTGCATGGATTCCATACCCTCATTCTTGATCACGCAGTCATCCTCTGCCGCATTGCACCCTGACATGAAGGCGAGAGCAAACAGGCCCAGTGAATAAAACAGTGTTTGCGCTTTCATGAAAAATGACGACGTGGTCAGTTGCGCAATGCCTTGCCCAGGTCGAGCAGGCTCATAATGCGTTCCTGTGTCTGCCTGGTCTGCACCAATTTCAGGAATGAACGTCTTTCGGCCTCCAGAAAATCCGCCTCGGAAAATAGTCTGCCAGGATCAATATTTCCTCCTGTCACGATAGTTGCGATTTCCGTTGCAACGGCCGTATCATGGCTCATCAGCCTGCCTTTGGCCAATGCTTCGTTCAGCCAGTCAATCATTTTGTCAAAGAGAGGCTTGCCGGGCATTTTGAGATTTCCCCGAACCAACGGCTTTTGATTGTTTCCCGAAACAATGCTCTCCTTAGCCGAAGCATAGATCCGGTCGCGATTGATCTCATACCGATCATTCTCCCGCAGCATTGCCTGTTCCAATGCAAGCAAGGGCGAGGCAGTGGTGGCTCCATAGCCCAGATTCATGAATGCTTTCCAACAGGCATCGTCAATTTCATTCTCGCAATTGAGTTTTTCAACCCAGCGATACAGCGTTTCCTTACATCCCCCCCCGGAAGCAATCAGGCCGACTCCCGACTCAACCAGCCCCATGACCGAATTTGCATGGCAAATCACTTCTGCTGAGTGCAACACCACTTCGTACCCGCCTCCTATGGACATGCCAACCGGTGCGACGACTACCGGAAAACTAGCATTCTTGAGTGCCATGACTGTTTCCTGAAAGTGCTTCAAAAAAGAATCAAGACCATCCAGATCGTCTTTATCGAAAAACTCCCTGACTCTGGACAAGTCAACACCACAGGAGAAATGCTGAGCATCATTGTGAACAATCAGACCCTTGTTGCCTCTCGGTGAAACGTTTTGCAGTGCATCGGCAAGAATGTTCATCGAATCCTGATTAAGAACATTCGCCTTGCTGTGAAACTCGACAACGACAATGCCATCGTGCTCATACCAACTGGCCGACTCTGTGGCTTGCTGCGGCTTGATTTGCCGGCGAACTTCGCTAAAACGCAAAACGCCTTCCGGTCGTTGTATTGCAGCATGGTTCGCATTCGTTTGAAGGGTGCTCAGTCTGTTGCCCCGGAGTGCATAGAATCCGGCCTTTCGTCCCTTCTCCATGAAATCCGGAACGAGTCGACCTTGCGATTCCAGTCTCGAAGCAACATAGTCCACACCCAGCATATCCAGCATTTCAAAAGGACCGTTGACCCAGTTATAACCCAGTTTCATGGCATCATCGATAGCCACAAGATCATCTGTAACCTCGGGTATCAATGATGCGGAATAAACCAGGACCTCGGATAGTACTTGCCACGCATACTGACCGTAGAGACTGTCATCCTCCAGCAAGGCCTTTAAGCTGGCTCTTTCAGCTTGCGCTGCGATAGCGATGCTTGGTTTCGCATAGGGTTCATATTGCTGCGACCGGTGGTTAAGCTCATATCGATCTCCATTCTCACCCACCTTGTAGAATCCCTTCCCTTTCTTGTTGCCGGTTTGCTGATTCTTGATCATCGAGGCGATCAAGGGAAGCTCGGCGGATACTGCATGAAATGCGTCATTCCCAGGCAGTATCTGTTTCAGGCTTTTCACCACATCGGCCATCAGGTCAATGCCAATCAAGTCGTAAAGACCAAATACGCCGGTTTTGGGAAAGGCCATGGGACGTCCGAATATGGCATCTGCCTCGCCAGCAGGCAGATTGAGTTCTAACGCCTTGAAAAGAGCCAGCTGCAAGCTGTACACGCCAATCCGGTTGGCAAGAAACCCCGGAGTATCCCCACACCGGATGACTCCCTTGCCCAGTGCTCGATCACAAAAATCCTCCAGTCTGTCCAGAATTTCAGGATCGGTCCTGTCGCTGCCTACCAGCTCAAGCAGCCGCATAAAGCGAACCGGATTAAAGAAGTGAGTCACGGCAAAACGACGGCAAAATGACTCTGGCAGGCCTTCGGTCAGTAAACGAATAGGAATGGTTGACGTGTTTGAAGTAATGATGGTCTTGTCATTCGTGACCGCATTCAGGCGGTGATAGATTTCCTGCTTTATCTCAAGGCGCTCGACAACCGCCTCGGCGACCCAGTCATAGTTCGACAATTCTTCAAAATGATCGCGAAGATTGCCCAGTCGAATGCGGTGCCCAGCATCGGGATGTATCAGTCCCGGCTGCTTCGGATTCAGCAATCGACGATAGCCGGCTTCAGCGAAGGCATTGGGATGATCTTCATCGGCGCACATATCAATCAACAAAACCTTGCGGCCGGAGTTGGCAATTTGTCCGGCAATGCCGGAACCCATGGTGCCGGCACCAATGACTGCAATTTTTTCAAGATTTTTCATAAAGCTGCAAAATCCATATAGGAGTGCTTCGGCATGAGAGATCATGCATGTTCTAACGGAGCCATCCCCTGCAAAATATTCAAATGGGCTGGAATTGTGTTCGGGTAGAATCCCTCAAATTTCTTGACGGAAAGGCCACTGTCCGGATTGATGCCCAGAGGCATGAATTATATTCGATACGGCCAGGATAGCTGACCGTCAAGCTTGAATGTTCGCGACAATCGTAAGACAAGATTTCTCACCATGAGCAATATCAATCGCAAAACCCTGGCTGGACTGTTGATCATGATGATGATCCTGCTGAGCATCCTGAAGGGGCTTGCTGATTTTCCTGGAGAGCGCGTGATTGCCGTGATGGCCGGTATTTCAGGATGGATTGCGGGCCTCCTGTTGTTTATCGATGCTTCCCGGGCACTCAAGATTCAGGCCGGCATTCTCATTCTGCTAGGGCTAATCCTGTCAATCTTCGCCATGACTCGAGGACATGCTCCCGACTTGTTTTTACTGGCCACTCTCAATACCGCGCTGTTGAGCATGATTGCCGCGGTTGGATTTCTGCGGCTGGTAACCCTGCCAAGAGAGAATACGGCATCGAACCTGCCGCGAGGACCGGCCGCATTTTTCAGGACCATGCTGGGTCTCAGCTTTTCCAGTTCAATTACCAATATTTCAGCCCCAATCGTGGTATGTGACCGCATTCATGCCACGAGACCAGTTAACCGATACATGGCGAGCTGTTCGACGCGGGTGTTTTGCGGGGCTGCATCCTGGTCGCCGTTTTACGGTGCCATGGCTGTGGTTCTCACCTATTCGCCTCAAGCAGATCTCCTGTGGCTGATATTTGCCGGCATGCCTGTGTGTATTGCCGGGCTAGTCTATGTGTGCTCAACAGCGTGGCGATTCCACAAGCATGAGTTGTCGGATTTCGTCGGATACCCTTTACAGGGGCGAGACGTCAGAATTCCATTAGTGCTGATCTGCACCTGCCTGTTCGGTTATCTGCTGTTCGCGAAGTCCTCGATTCTGGCCATCATAGCTTCATGCGCATTGCTTGTGACTGCGGCAACGCTTGTTCTTCGCTATGGATTGATTTCGGCGATTTCTCAAATGGGCGAATTCGTCGCCGAGGGCCTGCCCAGAATGGTCAGTGAGCTAACCCTGTTTTTATCGGCAGGCGTTTTAGCGGTTGGCATCATTGCGCTCATTGAACTCGATCTTGTCGAGTTTCACATCACAAACTACTCAACGATAACCATTGTATCGGTTCTGGTGGGGATGGTAGTGCTATCCGCTATCGGCATTCATCCCGTGATTCAGATTGCCAGCCTGTCGCCGATATTGCTTGAAAGTTCTCCGAGCGCCAACCTGATCGGTGCGACTTGGCTGTTTGCCTGGCATCTGGGCACCTGTTCAAGCTATCTTTCCGGCACCAACCTGATCTTTCAGGGACGATATGACATACCAAGCTGGCGGATCGCCATGGATAACTGGCCTTATTCAGTCACGCTCGTGGTACTGGGCTCGATCTGGCTGGTGACGCTCAATCATTACCTGCCGGCGTTTCAATAACGCCCCGACAGGCTGTTTCGATCAGGCGGCGATATCGAATATGTGATCCAGTGCCGTTTCAAAAGTGGATACGGTTCGATCGATTTCGGCCAGCTTGTCCAGACCGAAAAGACCCAGTCGAAAGCTCCTGAAATTCTCGCCCTCATCGCACATCAATGGAACGCCCGCCGCAATTTGCAATCCTTGAGCCGCAAACAGGGCCCCATTTTGAATCTCGGGATTGTCCGTATAACTGACAACCACGGAGGGAGCCTTGAATCCATCAGCGGCAACGCTCACAAACCCGCGTGCCTCAAGCAGGTCACGCATTCGGCTACCTAGTTCATGCTGAGCGTCAAACAGGGTATCAAAACCAACATCTTCGGTTTCCTGCATGGTGTCCCGAAACGCCGTCAGGGCATCGGTTGGCAGGGTCGCATGATAGGCATGACCGCCTTTTACATAAGCCTGCATGATTTCATGCCACTTGCGAAGATCGCAGGCAAAGCTGCTGCTGATGGTCGAGGACATGGTTCCCCGGGCCCGATCGCTCAACATCACGAATGCAGCACAGGGAGATGCGCTCCAGCCTTTTTGCGGTGCACTGATCAATACATCGACACCGCACTTGTCCATATCTACCCAGACCGTGCCGGATGCAACGCAATCCAGAACCATCAGCCCTCCAGCATCATGGACGGCATCGGCGATCTGACGGATATAGCCATCGGGAAGAATCATGCCGGCAGAAGTTTCGACATGCGGGGCAAATACAACATCCGGCTTCTTTTCGGAGATTTTTCTAACGACATCATCTACCGGAGCCGGCGCAAAGGAGGCTGTGTCGCTGTCAGAAACGCGAGATGCCTTCATGACGATTGACTCAGACGGAATATTGCCCGCATCGAAAATCTGGCTCCAGCGGTAGCTGAAGTATCCGTTTCTTACGACCAGGCATTTTTTGCCTGTTGCAAACTGTCGAGCTACGGCTTCCATTCCATAGGTGCCGCCCCCAGGCACAATGGCCATGCATTGGGCCTGGTATGCATTCATTAGCGTGGAACGAATGTCCAGCATGACCTGCTGGAACTTCCTGGACATGTGATTCAAGGAGCGGTCCGTAAAGACAACTGAATATTCCAGCAAGCCATCTGGATCTACATTGGGTAACAAACCTGTCATTTTTTTCTCGCAAAAATTCATCGCCAGCCTCAAGTCAGCGAGGTCGGCTATATACTGGATGCGCAATGCTGTTCGAAAACCTGCGCTTCACCAAGCGGCCAAGCATCGGGGAGACTGCCTGTTCAACCGGAACAATCCGCTGAATGGCATTGTAGCACCGAACTCAATATTCCCGGATATCCGGGCGATGCCGAACACCTGCAGCTTGGAGGTTCGATATCATGATCTGGATTGTATCTGATATGCTCATGCTTCTGTAACTCGATGATGGTACTGGATTTGACTTTCAAGCCCAAAACCATCCAAATCTATAGCCTTCAACTTATTTGAAAACATGACCAAGAATTCAATGACGAACAAAAATGGAATCAATACCCTGGCGGTGCATGGCGGCGAAACGCCCGACCCCCAAACCGGAGCATCCAGCCCGAACATCGTGATGTCCAGCACCTATGTCGTGGACCAGCCCACCAGTTTTTCAGTCACGAATATGGATGATGATACGCCATATGTGTATACACGATGGGCCAATCCGACCATACGGCAACTGGAAAAGAAATTGTGCCTGCTCGAAAATGCCGAGTCCTGCCTCGCTTGCGCATCCGGCATGTCGGCATCCAGCGGAGTGCTGTTCGGCTTGCTGAGTTCCGGAGATCACTTGATCATCAGTGAAAGCAACTATCCGGGCACCGCCGAGATTTCCCGACAGCTGCTTCCCAAAAACAGCATTGACGTTACCCCAGTTGACGCCTCGAACCCGGAAAACATCAAGAATGCCATGCGTGACAATACCCGCATGATCTGGATTGAAACGCCATCGAATCCGCTGGTTAAACTGACGGACATTCATGCGGTCTCGAGGATTGCAAAAGATGCGGACGCTTTATTGGTTGTTGACAGCACTTTTGCAAGCCCAATTGCCACCCGTCCTCTGGAATTGGGCGCCGATATCGTTGTGCACTCTCTCACCAAGTACATTGGCGGGCATGGGGATGCCATTGGTGGCGCCGTCCTGGCCAGCCGGAAAGTTGCCTCGGAGATTATCGGTGGCGGCATGCTCCATTATGGAGGGGCAATCAGCCCCTTCAATGCCTGGCTGATCATGCGTGGCGCAGCGACACTGCCGCTTAGAATGAGCGCTCATCAGCAAAATGCCCTGCAGGTTGCCAGATTTCTTGAATCGCACCCGAATGTAGAACTGGTACGCTATCCCGGACTCGCATCTCATCCGCAACATGAACTTGCGAAAAGGCAGATGCATAATTTTTCAGGAATGATTGCATTCCGCACTCCATCTCCCCATTCAGTCGCCAAGCGAATGATGGCCGATCTTGAAATTGTTCATTATGCAGTATCGCTGGGACATCATCGGAGCCTGATCTTCTTGCTGGAAACCGATGACCTGATCAATTCATCGTACAGGCTTGATGGAGAACTCGAACGCGAATATCGGGAAATCGCGGGGCCGGGGATATTTCGATTGTCAGTGGGACTTGAAGATGCCGAAGACATTATTCGTGATCTGGAACACGTTCTTGGATGAGATCGCTTACTGCATTGAGAGAGAAGATTATGGAAAACCAGCTGAATGAACTTGGAATGACGGTCGGGCATGCAGTCACAGGCTGGAGCAGGCCGCCCAGACCCCAGAAAACTGTTCTGTCAGGCCAGTATTCTCGTCTGGAACCGCTGAATATAGATCGGCATGCAAAACAGCTGCATGAAGCGTATAGCAAGGATCAGGAAAACCGAATCTGGGTGTACCTGCCCTATGGTCCCTTTGATGACTTCCATTCCTTCAAGGAGTGGCTTGAATGCGGCTGTCTATCCGATGACCCGCAATACTATGCCGTCATCAACCTCGCCTCAGGCCAGGCAGAAGGGGTGGCGACTTATCTCAGAATCAAGCCAGATGCCGGTTCTATCGAGGTCGGTCATATCAATTACTCCCCTGCCCTGCAAGGCACGCCGGCAGCCACTGAAGCCATGTACCTGATGATGCGCAATGCCTTTGATCTGGGCTACCGAAGGTATGAATGGAAGTGCAACGCATTGAACGGCAAGTCTTGCCGGGCTGCCATTCGTCTGGGGTTTCAGTACGAGGGAACTTTCCGGCAGATGATGGTAGTGAAAGGACGCAATCGGGACACGGCATGGTATTCAATGCTTGATCACGAATGGCCCAAAATCAAGCAAGCGTTCGCCGCATGGCTGAGCCCCGAGAATTTCGATGAATCCGGACAACAACATACGTCTCTTTCTGAGTTGATGCGTGAAGCAAGGCACAGCGTTAGTGCGTCATGATCGTGATCGCCAGAAGACCTCAATATGTCGAACCGTATGCGGCGTAGATTTCAGACTCGGTCATCTTTGACAAATAGGCCATCTCGCCCTGCTTGTGCTTGATGTAAATGTCAGCAAATGCAGGAGGGAACCAGCCGGTCACGGTCTTATTGCCTGCAAAGATCTCAAGGGCGGCTTCGAGCGTTTGTGGAAGTCGGACAATATTTCGATTGCGGAGTGCAGACTCTGACAGCAATGACAGATCTTCTTCGGTAACGGCTGGACAATCAAGTTCCTCTTCGATTCCCTGCGTGCCGGCATGAACAATTGCTGCAAGTGCAAGATAGGGGCTCGCAGCCGCATCGGCGGCACGGAATTCAAAATTGAACTGATCCCTCAATGCAACATCGCTCAAGCGATGTACTGGGCAAATGCGAATCGCGGCTTCACGGTCGCGGAATCCTAGATTATTGAAAGCCGAACTCCAGCGGTGGGGCACCAGCCTGTTGTAGGAAATGACGCTGGGCGCGGTCAGCGCAGCAATGCTATCGAGATATTTCAATATACCGGCAATAAACTGTCCCGCGATCCGGCTGAGTCCGCACCTGCTTCTGGGATCATAGGTTACTGCATTTTCCTCGTTGTCACGCAAGCTCATGTGAATGTGGACGCCATTGCCGACATCCGCTGGGTCGCGCAATGGCGTGAAGCTTGGAATGAGCCGCAGACGCTCAGCACAAATGCGAACAAGCTCCCGCAGAATCGTTGCATGATCCGAAATGGCCAATCCTGAAACTGGCCCGATAGTGACTTCATACTGGTTAATACCGTACTCTTTCATGAAGGTGTCTGGCCGCAGTCCTGCCTGTTTAATTGCCGCAACAAGTATTTCAGCAAATTCCCTTTGCGCTCGAAATCCTGAAGCTGTATATGCATTCCCCTGCGGAGAATCAGCTGCAACGAGATGGAACTCGTGCTCGAACGCACCGTAAAGGGTTAAATTGGCGACCGCCTCAAGGCGCTCCAAGGCTGCCCGCAGAATGGATCGAGTACAGCATTCCCAGCTAGATCCATCGGTTTCATAGATATTCCCAAGTACAAACCGCTCGACCGCCAGTCCGTCCTCAAAGTCAAGTTCCGTGTAAGTTGTCAAATCAGGAATCAACACCAGGTCCCCCAGGGCACCGTAAGGACTATCGGCAATAGAGTCAAAACAGGTTATTTGAACATTGGTTGGAGTCCAGCCAATACCGCTTTTGAGACGCTTGTCGAGCTGGCTGGCCGGGAATGACTTGCCACGCACCTTGCCGGCAATGTCGCTAGTCGCAGCAATTATCAGAGGTTCACGTTTCATTGTCTGTTAATCGAACTTTCAATCGCAGTTCGCCCACTTGTCGCCCCGTCGCTGAGCTGCATTCCAGTCCTGTTCAGAGATGATGGGCAATGCCTGCTTCAATAAGAGTCATAGCTCGACAATTCATGTTCCCTGATGGTGCCGGCAAGTGTAACAACCCCTTTTGCAAATCCTGCATTAGATTTGGGGTCTGGCAGTAAAGGCAGCTTCAGGCGAAAAACCGGTGCTTGCAGCTAGCCACCGAACTCCAGCGAAAGGGGAAAAGATAATGTGGAACCCGGAAGGACGCAATCCCCTCCACGGTTCGAGACTGGCGGTGCATGACTCGGTTCCGCATGCCCAGTCTATCACAACCAGAGGTGAAAAAATAAACTTCAACCCAATCGAAAACTTCAGGGGCCCGTGCATTGCAGTTCGCTATCATTACAGCGGCAAGTTTTCGGTAAAATTGGAGCATATGGTAAATTCTAAAACTAGCGTCGATGGATATGCAGATTGGAGCTGACGTTCGATCGAATACATTGCTTGGTCCAGATGATTGCAGGCCTCTGGACATCGTCAATGAATCCAGCCAATACCCGGTTCTCCTGGTATGCGAACACGCTGGACAGTCGATACCCAAGGCGCTGGGCGATCTAGGACTGTCAAGAGAAAACATGAACGAGCATATTGCCTATGACATTGGTGCCAGGCAAGTTTCCATCATGATTGCCGAATATCTTGGCGCGCCGCTGATTCTGCAGCCCTACAGCCGACTGGTCATTGACTGCAATCGTCCGGTCCATTCTGAACAAGCGATTCCATTACAAAGCGATGGAATACGGATTCCTGGCAATTGCGACCTCGGCCCTGAAGAACGCTTACAACGCATCAAGGAAGTCTACAATCCGTTTCACGATTCCGTCTCGGCACTTCTTGACCGGCACTTTAGAGAGGCCGCTTTTGCCATTCACAGCTTCACGCCGATACTCGACAATGAGACAAGACCATGGGATTTGGCATTTCTGTTTCGCAAGGATGCCGAAACATCACATAGTCTGGCTGATGCCGTCAGACGGCTGGATCCGACTCGGAATATTGGCATGAATGTACCTTATTCCATCGATGACAGTACTGACTGGTTCGTGCCTTACCATGGAGAGCAACGCGGGCTTGCTCATAGCCTGATTGAAATCCGCAATGACCACCTCAGATCGGAAGCGTGCTGTCTCTCATGGGCGAAACTGCTCTCCAGGGCAATCCAGCAATTCCTCGACAAGGCGTTCTCATGAACTATTCAAGGGATTTGCCAATTGATGTAAGCAAGTCAGCATTGCTGTTCATCGATGTACAGAATTATTGCGCTCATCGTGATGGGTCGGAATTTGCCGGTTTATCGCCATTGGAGTTCACGAATCAGTACGGCTGGTTCTTTGATGCTCTTGAGAGACGCGTCATTCCCAATATGCAGCGTCTGCAGGAGTCATTCAGGCGTGCTGGCATTGAGGTGATGTACACGACAATTGAAAGTCTGACACATGACGGACGTGATCGTAGCCTGGACTATAAAATCACGGGATTTCATGTACCGAAAGGATCGTGGGACGGACGGGTAATTGATCAACTCGAACCGAGTGATGACGAGATTTGGCTGGCCAAAACCTCATCCTCCGTATTTGTCTCCACCAACATCGACTACATTCTGCGAAACCTCAATATCCGACAGCTCGTAATCAGTGGACTGATTACCGACCAATGCGTCGAGAGCGCAGTTCGAGATGCCTGCGACCTGGGCTACCTGGTCACGCTGGTTACCGATGCCTGTACGACCTACAGCCAGGAACGACATGATTATTCATTGTCGGCTATCAAGGGATATTGCCGCCAGCTGACCACCGATGTACTGCTCAGAGAACTCCGGGAAGTCAATCAATGAACAAGTGTACTCAGGGAGTCCTGGCCTTGACGGTTCCGGCAGTTTGCCAAGTCCTTGCACTCCCGGCCGTCAAATGCTCCATTGTGGCCTGACAATTTTAATTCCACACGGTAATTCAATGGCCAGAATACTCCATCGAAACAGAGGCCAGCCTTGATATTTGACGAGGATAGCCTTATCAGGTCAAGGCCACCTTCTGAACCATTCAAGCCAGATTTGACAGCAGTCTTCCAGCATAAATAGTAAACAGTCCTGTCCTGAATGGTACAGGGAACAGTGAATAATGCTGGTTTTCGAGAAGACTGACAGTTATCCAGGGCATCATCGACTTGCCTTGTTTTCAACGGATTTCAAGATCCCCCGCAATATGTTCACTTCTTCCAGAGTAAGCTGAGACCGGTTAAACAGTCTCTTCAGCTTGCGCATCAATAGCGATGAGCGTCCATCCAGAAATTCAGTCATGGTCAACGTCTTCTCCAGATGTGTCATGAATCCCTTGATCTGTTCGATATTCGCGAGCTCCTCCTGTTCTTTCCTGCCGGCCGAATTGTCAGCATCCGCAAGCGCTTTTCGAAATTCATAGCAGAGAATTGTTGCCGCCGAGGCCAGATTCATGGATGGAAACGCCTCATCAACATCAATCCTGATCATATAGTTGCACAGGTCGAGCTCGGCATTTTCGAGTCCATTGCGTTCCCGACCGAAAACAACTGCCAACCGGGCATTCTGGCTGACAGCCTTCCCCATTGCCTGATCGGGCAAAAGCGTTGGCCAGCTGACCGCCCTCCTTCTTGAAGTCGTTCCAAATACCAGTGTACAGTCTGCAACCGCCTTCTCCAGCGTTGGATAGTGTTTGGCTTCCCGCAATACCCTTTCTGCGCCGCTGGCTCGTCGCAGGGCATCTGAATTCACGATATCAGCGGCATTGACCAACGCCATGTTGTGCATTCCCATGTTCGCCATGGAACGGGCGACTGCGCCAACATTGCCAGGTAGCGACGGTTCAACCAGAACGATTCGGATATAATTGGATGTCTTCATGATATGCGTACTTTGGTGAAGCAGTCCACGATTGATTGCTGGCCGGATTTCGCCAATGCTCTTTCAGGAAAATTATATTGGACCCTCTGCTCAATATCGGGATAAACGCCGCTGTTTCAGCCGGAAAAGTTCTGACCCAGTCCCTCAATTCACTGGACCGCCTTCATGTAACGCCGAAAGGCCGCCATGATTTTGTAAGCGAAGCCGACCACATGTCCGAAGAAACCATTATTGAGATTGTGCGCAAGCGCTATCCAGAGCATGGCATTGTGGCCGAAGAGTCAGGTATACACGTGGGTTCTGGCAATGACAAGGATCAATTCGAATGGATCATTGACCCTCTGGATGGCACCATGAACTACCTGCACAATCATCCCGACTTTGCGGTTTCAATTGCCGTCACAAAAAACGGCATTCTCGAGCATGGCATTGTATTTGATCCGATTCGCAATGACTTGTATACCGCCAGCCGCAACGACGGGGCGCAATTGAATGGAAAACGAATACGCGTAACACATGCCAGAAACCTGAAGCGATCAACAATTGCCGTGGGCACACCCCACCCAGACTATGACTACAGGGATTACTGGCTTGATAACGTTTCCGGAATCATCAAGGGAGTAGGCACGGTTCGAGTCACCGGTTCGGCTGCACTCGATCTGGCGCATGTCGCCACTGGCAGGACCGATGGTTTTCTTCAGCCCTCGCTGAAAATCTGGGACATTGCTGCCGGCAGCTTGCTGGTCCGGGAAGCCAGGGGGCTTGTCGCAGACTGGACCGGCGGTCAAAACCACCTCGAAAATGGATGTATCCTGGCCAGTGGAACCGGTATTTTCAGTCAGCTTCTGGGATTGACACAATCTGTTTATGGCGATATTACAAAGCCAGACCCCACCCTATAATTGGATGGCGGGCCGGCCGGTTTCATAGACGGGATTGCGAAAGATCTTCCAGGCGAGGCGGTTCCGGCATTGATTCTTTGGCAACATGATAGAGGCTGCTACACTGGAAACGGCACTCAAGGCACCCTTCATCACGGCGATCAAAAAAACAGATTCGACTTCATGTACTTTTATTCCGACAGTCCCGATGTCCCAAAGCATGGAAACTCCATCATGGCACGAAATAACAAAGACTCTTTCTTGTACGAGGTGAAGATAGAATCTGAACTTATGCGCTGAATTGATATCGTTATATGGAACAACAATCTCTAATCAAGCCAACATTAGAAGGGTCTGTAAAATCTGAATTGTCGGGGCATACGCCCATGATGAAGCAGTATCTTGCAATCAAGAAGGAATATCCCGACACGATCCTGTTCTATCAAATGGGCGACTTCTACGAAATGTTTTTCGAAGATGCCCAGAAAACATCAAAACTACTCGATATCACCCTGACATCACGCAGTCAATCCGGAGGGTCGGAAGTGCCCATGGCCGGCATCCCTGTTCACTCTGTTGAACAATATCTTGAACGCCTGTTAAGCCTGAACCTGTCTGTCGCAATTTGCGACCAGGTTGGCGATCCGGCAAATGCCAAAGGCGGCCCGGTGGAACGCAAGGTTGTCAGGGTCGTGACTCCAGGCACCTTGATTGAGGAAATCCTGCTGAACGATCGGCATGAAAACATAACCGCTTCAGTTTATGAACTGAACGGTCGCTACGGAATAGCCACGCTCGAAATATCAAGCGGACGGTTCGTAGGCTATGAGGTCAGTAGCCGAGAACTGCTGCTCAGCTCGATTCGCCGAATCAATCCTGCGGAGATGATCGTAAGCGATAATCAAAATCCGCTTGAAGATGATACTGCCGCACGGCAGGTCCCATCCTGGTATTTTGATTCATCGCGAGCCGAAAACGTTCTTTGCGAGCTGTTTGAAACCAAGTTTCTCGATGCATTCGACTGCCCGGAGTTCCCAGTGGCAACACGTGCGGCCGGTGCCTTGATTGTCTATATCCAGGATTTGCATGGCAATCAGCTGCCGCATGTCAACGGCATCGAATTCAAGCGGCAAAGCAGTTTTATAAACATGGACGAGGTGACCCGGAAAAACCTGGAAATCGAAGTCGGGCATGATGGCACTTCCCAGAACAGCCTGGTGCGTATTTTCGATGACTGCAGAACCGCAATGGGCGCCAGAATGCTCCGAAGATGGTTCAACGCTCCCATTACGGACCGCGCAGAACTTGTCGCTCGGCACGATGCGATCGACTGGCTGCTCGAAACACCTCAGCTTGACAAAATCAGGACTCTATTGAAATCGATAGCGGACATTGAGCGAATACTCGCCAGAGTTTCCCTGAAAACAGCTCGGCCGCGGGACCTGCTGGGACTTCGCGATTCCCTCGAAACCCTGCCAGAGATCAACCCGCTCATCGAACATTGCCCAGCGGCGCTGATTCAGTCATTGCAAGGCAGTCTGGCACCCCAGCATGAAGTGCATGGCCTTCTCAGGTCGGCCATCAAGGACGATCCCCCGAACATCATTCGCGATGGCGGTGTTTTGAGAGATGACTATGATCAGGAACTCGGTGAGCTAAGGCGCTTGCAGCAGGAATCCGGCGACCGCCTGCTTGAGATGGAAGTTCACGAACGAAAATCTACCCGAATTTCGAATCTGCGGATCCGCTATAACCGGGTTCATGGATACTACATTGAAATCCCGCGATCACAGCAAGGCTCAGTACCGGAGCACTACATTCGACGGCAGACAATTAAGAATGCAGAGCGCTTCGTAACGGAAGAACTCAAGGAATTCGAAGAAAGGATACTGGGCGCCAAGGGCAAGGCATTGATTCGTGAAAAATACTTGTATGCCCAGATTCTTGAGACCCTGCAACCTCACATCAGGGCCATCATGCAATGCGCGCGCGCTCTGGCTTGTCTAGACCTGCTTGGAAATTTTGCCGCAAAAGCCAGGACGCTCGGCTTATGCCGCCCGGAACTGGTGGACAGATCCAGTATTGAAATTATCGATGGGCGTCATCCCGTCGTTGAACAAACACTGATCCAAAGGGACTTCATCAGCAATACGACTCTGCTTGACGAAAACATTCGAATGCAGCTGATTACCGGGCCGAATATGGGCGGCAAAAGCACCTACATGCGACAGGTCGCCATTATTGCCCTGCTGGCATATACCGGATGCTATGTCCCGGCAAGCTCTGCCAGAATTGGATTTATTGACCGGATATTCACACGAATCGGCGCTTCGGATGATCTGGCGGGCGGTCGATCAACGTTCATGGTCGAAATGACGGAAATGGCCGGCATTTTGCGAAATGCATCGCAAAACAGCCTAGTGGTTGTCGATGAAATTGGACGCGGAACCAGCACTTTTGACGGCCTGGCTCTGGCATGGGCCTGCGCACGGGAATTGGCGATGAAGGTCAAGTCTCTGACACTGTTTTCCACCCACTATTTCGAATTGACCGTTCTTGAAGATGAACTTCCCTGTCTTGTCAATGTTCATCTTGATGCGGTGGAACATGGCGAGAACATCGTTTTCATGTACAAGGTCAAACTGGGCTCGGCTTCAAAGAGCTACGGACTACAGGTTGCCCGCCTGGCCGGGATTCCCGATCATGTCATTGCGGCTTCCAGCTCCAAACTATCGTCCATGGAGAGAATGCAGGTGGAAGAAGACGACAGGCCATGCGGTCCAAACGCTGACAAGCCGGTTCTGATCCCTGAAGTTCTGGAAGTAATTTCAATCATCAAGTCTCTTGATGTGGACAATCTGACACCGCGAGAGGCGCTTGACAAGATATATGAACTCCGCAAACATCTTGCGATGCAAGCAAACAATCGCTAAAATCAGCCGCTTGAGCCAGCGTATTGGCAACATAACCCTGACTGATTGAACTGACTTATTCGGAGTATCCTGAATATGACTTATGTGGTGACTGAATCCTGCATCCGTTGCAAGCTGACTGACTGTGTTGAAGTTTGCCCAGTGGACTGTTTTCATGAAGGACCAAACTATCTGGTGATAGACCCCGAAGAGTGCATCGATTGCAGTCTTTGCGAGCCTGAATGTCCTGTCAACGCTATTTATGCTGAAGACGATCTGCCCAAGGAGCAGGCGCATTTTCTTGAATTGAATGCAGAACTCAGTCAAATTTGGCCGGTTATCTCCGAGATGAAGGATCCGCCCCAAGATGCGGATGAGTGGCGAGAGGTCAAGGATAAGCTGCAGTATCTCGAACGATAATCGCTACGCCAGTTCATCAAGGGTATAGCTTTCATTTCCCATGAATACCGATGCCCCGATCACGGTTCATCTTTCCGACTACACCCCTCCGGCCTTCATCATTGAGCAATCCCGGCTGGTTTTCCAGCTGGGATTCGACTCAACCCGGGTTGAAGCCACACATCAAGTCCAGCGAAACTTCGGGGCTTCAGGCTCCCTGGAGCTGAATTACGATCATATTGAACTGGCCAGCATCGAAATTGACGGTCATGAACTCGGCACTAGCGACTTTGAGAAGAAAGACAAACTGATGGTGATTCGGGATGTCCCGGATCGATTTCAACTGACGACCACCTGCCGAATTAGCCCGCAAGCCAACTCAGCGCTCGAAGGGCTGTACAGGTCTCGAAATATTCTCTGCACCCAATGCGAGGCAGAGGGTTTTCGAAGGATCACGCCCTCGATTGACCGGCCCGACGTGCTGACACGCTATCAGGTTCGCATCGAAGCGGCTAAAAGGGAATTTCCGGTCTTGCTCTGCAATGGCAACCTGACCGAACAGGGCGAACTTGATCAGGGCTGGCATTATGCCGAGTGGGAGGATCCATTTCCCAAGCCGACTTACCTGTTTGCCCTGGTTGCTGGACCATTGAATTGTCTTGAAGACAGTTTTACCACCATGAGCGGTCGCGAGGTTAGCTTGCGATTTTACGTAGAGGGCGATGGTGTTGATCAATGCCGCCATGCCATGCAGTCTCTCAAACAGGCAATGCAGTGGGATGAACAGGCATGGAATCGGGAGTATGACCTGGACTTGTACAATGTGGTTGCCGTTCGCGACTTCAATATGGGCGCGATGGAAAACAAGAGCCTGAATGTCTTCAATACCACCTATGTACTCGCTGACCCAGCGTTTGCAACCGATTTCAATTTTCAGCTGGTCAGGGACATTATTGGGCACGAGTACTTCCACAACTGGTCCGGTAATCGAGTCACGTTGCGAGACTGGTTTCAGCTGAGCCTGAAAGAGGGATTTACCGTGTTTCGCGAACAGGAGTTCAGTGCTGACATGAGTTCCCGCGGGGTTCGGAGAATTGATGCGGTAGCCAACTTGAGAAATCACCAGTTCAACGAGGATGCGGGTGCCATGGCCCACCCTGTGCAACCCCAGTCCTATCAGCAGATCGACAACTTCTACACTGCTACCGTCTACGAGAAAGGTGCCGAAGTTGTCCGCATGCTCCAGACTCTGGTAGGACACGATATATTTCGGCAGGGAGTTGACCTTTACTTCGAGATGCATGATGGAAAGGCAGTGACAATCAGTGAATTCGTCAATGCCATTGAAAGCGCCAGCGGGCATGACTTGTCGCAGTTCATGCTCTGGTACAGCCAGGCTGGAACCCCGGTCGTGCAAGCGGAATACCAGTACCTGCCATCTGAATCTGCGCTGGAACTCGCGCTTGCGCAAAGTTGTCCGGTAACCGCTGACGGTTTCGACAAGAAACCCTTCATGATCCCGGTCAAGGTAGCGCTGTTTGACGAAGACGGAGAAAAAAGACCGGCTAGCCCCGAGAATTCGGAAACTGTCCTGATACTGAGAGAACCACGGCAAACCTTTCGATTCGAAAATATTCCAAAGCCGGCTGTTCCGTCGTTGCTGAGAGGCTTCAGTGCGCCGGTAGAGATGCAGGCAAACCTGTCTGAGCAGCAACTGGCCTTGCTGCTGAACCATGATGATGATCCCTTTGTGCGATGGGATTCTGGCCAGCAATTATTCGTCAATCAACTTCTTGATGACATTGCTGCCATGCAAGGCAAGGGCCAGACAAAAGACAGCTCTTTTCTGCATGAAAGGGTACGGGACTTAATCCGCAATCGAGACATAGATCATGAACTGCTCGCTGCCCTGATGACCCTGCCCTCCATCGACTATCTCGGCTGTCAAATGGAAAAGATCGACCCAATTGCCATACATGATGCCCGCAGCAACTTGCGAAAGAATCTCGCTGAACATTGCCGAGTCGATTTACAGGCTCGATATTATGAATGCACGGAAATCAATCATGGAGAGAACAATTCAAGGGAGATAGGAGCAAGGGTATTGCGGGATCAATGCCTGAACTACCTGGGCGAACTGAATGACCGCGACGTCTGGGACATGATTTCGGCACAGATATCCGATACACAGTGCATGACCGACAGCATCAATGCATACAGCATACTGATCCAAACCGATCATCCTGACAAGACAAGCTACATTGAAGAATTTTATGAGCGCTGGAAGCATCAGCCTGAAGTCGTCGACAAGTGGTTTGCGATGCAGGCCGGTGCCACTCGGCCTTCTGCACTGCAGAAGATCGAAGAACTGACCAATCATCCTGGATTTGACTGGAAAAACCCCAATAATGTACGCGCCTTGATCGGCAGGCTTTGTCATGGCAACCCCGTGGCCTTCCACAACAACGATGGTTCGGGGTATGCATTTGCCGCAGAATGGATTAGAAAACTGGATCCGGTCAACTCGAGCCTAAGCAGCAATATTGCACGATCATTCGAAAACTGGCGTAATTATCGAACCGATCTTGCCGAACTCATGCAAAAGACCCTGCTTGAAATCAAGAAAACTCCCAAGTTATCCTCCAATACACTTGAAATTGTTGATAATTCGCTTAAACGCTAGCCTGTTTCAGGTTTTGCGGAATTGTGACAGTCGCTCGTCTTTACCAGATGCTTCTCAACAAGTGCAAAAACCCGCTCTGCAGCCCCCTGATTGTTTTCAACAAAACGCTTTCCCTGGATGCCGTAATTCGTTCTCAAGGCAGGATCATTCAATAATTTGCTCACGGTTTCAGCCAGTTCATTCGAATCCTGCACCTGCAATCCTGCACCTTGAGCGAGTATCTGGTCGGCTATTTTATGAAAATTGAACATGTGCGGTCCAAATATGACCGGGACTCCAACTGCTGATGCCTCTAGAACATTGTGGCCACCCACAGGCACGAGGCTACCGCCGATAAAGGCAACATCGGATGCGCAGATCAACATGGGCAACTCTCCCATTGTGTCGCCAATCATGATGCTGGTCTCATTGGACAACATATCCTTGAGACTTGTCTGAAGCATCGTCTTGAACCCGCTCTCAGCACACCTGTGCAAGACTTCATTCGATCGTTCCGGATGTCGGGGTACCAGAATCAGGAGTGCATCAGGACAGCTTTGCTGCATTTCGCTGTGGGCACTCAGTATTTGCTGCTCTTCCCCGGGATGCGTACTGCCGGCAATCCAGATGGGTCTCGGGGATTCCAGACGGTTCCTCAAATCCAATGCATTCTGCCTGGTCTCATTGCTGACAACCGTGTCAAACTTGATATTGCCCATGACAAGAACGGCCTCTTTTTCTGCACCCAGCTTGACAAGGCGTTCGGCATCCATTTGCGACTGTGCAGCGACTTGATTCACGTGCCCCAGGGATGTGGAAATCAGCTGTTTGAAAATACGGTATCCGCGATAGGATTTTTCAGACAATCGAGCATTCGCAAAGACAATAGGTATCTGCTTTTTTGCGCAAAATGCCAGATAGTTTGGCCAGATTTCCGTCTCCATGAATATTGCCATCATCGGTTTTGCGTGACTCAAGAACCGCTTTACCGAAACCGGATAATCGTAGGGAAGATAGCAATGGATTATCCTGTCTCCCAGGCAGCCGCTCGCTTGTCCGGCTCCGGTCGGGGTCATGGTTGTCAACACAATCATGAATTCCGGAAATTTTTCCCGGATTCTGTTGACCAGCGGTATTGCGGCATTGACCTCGCCGACCGAAACAGCATGAATCCAGATTCGAGGCTGGTCCGCTTTGCCATGGACAAGGCGCGGGATTTTCAGTCCAAACCCGAAACGTTGCGGCAAGCGATCAAGATACTTTCTGTCTCTTGAGATTCTGAGCAGCAATCTAAAGCACAGAATTGGACTCAGAAGGTACAAGGCAACACTGTAAAGAGCGCGGGTCATGCAAGCGGTCAGGAATTCGAGACTATTGTGCTTGCTCAGACAACCAGTCCCTGGCGATCAGATAGTATTCGGTCAGGCGTTCCTCCTCGCTGCCGGGTTCAGCTCGCCATTGATATTTCCACTGAACATTGGGAGGCAATGACATCAATATCGATTCCGTTCTGCCACCGGATTGCAGCCCGAACAGAGTCCCTCGATCATAAACCAGGTTAAATTCCACATAACGACCTCGCCGGTATCTTTGAAAATCCTGATGCGACGAATCCCACGGCAGGCCCTTTCTCCTCTCGAAAATCGGCATATACGCCTTGATGAAACTGTCTCCAACAGATTTCATCAGGGCAAAGGAATGAGGGAATCCGCCAACATTGAAGTCATCAAAAAATATTCCGCCAATACCGCGCGCTTCCTTGCGATGCTTAAGATAGAAGTATTCATCGCACTGTTTCTTGAATTGGGGGTAGATGTCATCGCCGAATGGGCTGCATGCAGATTTTGCTGTCGCATGCCAATGTACACAATCATCCTTGAATCCGTAGTATGGGGTCAAATCATAGCCACCCCCAAACCACCATGTTGCTTGCTTTGGGTCATTTCCAGCCATAAGGAAACGAACATTCATATGGCAGGTCGGGACGAAAGGATTGACCGGATGGAGCACCAGGGACACACCCGTCGCCTCGAATGGCAGTCCGGCAACCGACTGTCGCTGCAATGTTGCTGAAGCAGGAAGTTCATTTCCTCGTACATGGGAAAAATTCACGCCGCCTTTCTCCATGCATTGTCCGTCCTGGATCACACGAGTAATACCGCCCCCGCCCTGCTCATGCTCCCAGGAGTCAATTTCGAATTTCCTTCTCGGCTCTATAGAATTCAAGCGATCGCAAATACTGGTCTGCAAGTCCTTTAGATACTCGATAACGGATTCAATATCCGGGATACTGTCCATGAACGGTCAACCCTTAAAACCGAATCGTGCCGCCGTCCAATCCATTGCGAATCACTGACGGGGTGCGGCACCGACCAATTCGTCCCTTGACGACTCCATCAACATCATCCCTGAATTCATTCAATACCGTCTTTTGCAGGCGATGGGGCAACTGTGATGAACGATTTGCGCTGGTTGACACGATTGCCATATTGGCCTGTTGACAAAGCATTCGAACTACCGGGTGATCGGATACTCGGAGCGCAATGCTTTGATGATTGCCACGTACAAGCCTAGGAACATTCTTCCGAGCCGGCAATAGCCAGGTCACAGGGCCCGGCCAGCTGGCCAGGATTTGATCTCGAGTAGCAGTCGGCAAACGAGTGAAATACCACTCGAATCGTTTGACATGATCGCTAATCAGGATTAGCCCCTTGCTGAAATGACGCCTCTTGATGGACAGGATTCTCATGACAGCTTGCGCATCCATAGGATCGCAGCCCAGTCCATAACAGCCCTCTGTTGGATAGGCGATCACTCCGCCATGCCGAACAATTTCAGCCCCTTTTGCTATTGAAACGAGTTTCAACGGCGATCGATTTCTTGTTGCAGGGCCTGATCCTTGTCAGCGATTTCCCTGACGCTTTTCTCCCGTTGATCCCTCACGTTTTTGGCAATGTCGGGATTAGCCACGCCAATAATCTGGGCAGCCAGAAATCCGGCATTTTTTGCTCCTGCCTTTCCGATCGCGACGCATGCGACCGGTATGCCGCCTGGCATCTGGACTGTAGAGAGCAAGGCATCATGGCCATTCAGCGGTCCACCCTCCATGGGCACTCCGATAACCGGACGTACGGTCAAGCTCGCAACTACCCCGCCAAGGTGAGCGGCAAGCCCAGCTGCTGAAATGAACACGGCGCAACCGCGTTCCTCCGCACTTTTGACTATATCGTGGGTTCTCTCTGGCGTGCGATGTGCCGATGTCACATGTGCTTCCCAGCTAACGCCCAGTTCATCCAAAACGTCAAAGGTCGATTTCATCACCGGCAGGTCTGAATCAGAACCCATGACTATGCAAACAAAAGTGTTGCTTGTATTTCCCAATTTATCCTCCAAATGTCAATATGTCGAATTCGAAAAACGTTTTATGAATTATACGATTGAGCCACTATTGCTTCAATTCACTGGAATGGTTCCCAATGAAGGTAAATGCTTCCCGTGCTTTTCAGTATGCGTTGGCATTCGATTAGCCGTATGGCCACGTATGTCAGATAAGCGAAGCTGCATGGATTGCCAACCCATTTGATACCGTTCACATAATGGTACAGTTCCGGTTTGATCTTCCTTGATCGTCGTCAACCATTCGGATTTGGCATCCTCCTCCCTGAATATGTCACTATATTCTACCCTTTCTGCGCTACTTCCGATAGGCGCGGTAAACTTCTTATTCTCACTCAACGGTGGATCCAGATAAATGAGGTCAATACACTCGGAATTGATGCTCCACAAGACATCCAGATTGTCCTTGCTGAATAGTGTCCGGTTCGGGACATTGCATTCGGTCATTTGGCTAACTTCTTGTAAGGCGGCTATTTGCCATCCATTTTAGGACAATCCATTGCATCTGGCCAATGATGTCATTGTTGGGAAGATTATGGCGGCCTGAAAATTCGTTGACAAAGCGATGCAGGCGTTCTCTGCTCATGTGGTGATAGATGCCGTGATAACCCCTCCTGAAAGGAGGCCAGAAGGACTTGATACCGTTGGCATGCGCCATGCCGTCCGCATATTCACTGACAGGATGCTTTACGTTCTCATGCAGGCACTTAGTTGCGTTACAAGTTCTTGCATCATCGATACAGGCAGTAGCAGATTCTTCTGTGTTTTCGGTGACTAAGCCCAAGGCATCAGCATTGGTCTTATCGACTACCGAATCGGTGATTTCATTGGTTTCGCAGTCTTTAATGGCAACAACAGCAGTTCTAGCAACTACTCCGCGTCCAGTGTTCTTGGGAGCCTTGTGCTTGCCTCCCGTAAAGGCCTCATTAACCTCGACAGGGCACCGAGCATATAGCTTGACTTTATCTTCAAGGGTTTCGAGGATCCTGCGCATCAGCGTGCCAGTCTTAATCGAGAAATCGCTTTTGCAGGAACGGCATCGGAGAGGCTGGTTCCGTCGCTTTTCATCTGGTCTTGTGCAAATATCCCGTGATCCGCATTTGAGATGGACAACGGCGTTGCATAACCTAATCTGCTCTAACCCGTCTTCGGCTACCCTGTCATTGGGAAACCCGTCGATTATCTGCATGAACAATAATCCGGTTCTGAAATGCCTGCCTAGTACTGAACTAGCCATCTTCCAATCTGTCATGTGAATAACAATAGGCATGATTATCCACTATAACGGCAAGATGCATCAACTTTGGCTTGATCACTTGATTCCAGAACAAAAATCCATTTCAAAAAATCTGGCCTTAAGCCAATCATTGGAGAGGGTATTTACAATAAGATCAGGCAGCTTGGATTGATGATGGCCAGAACATGTGCTCACAAGATGGATTGTTTTCGAGCGACAGCGCGATACCCAATATCGTCACGATGCCAGCTTCCTTTCCACTTGATCGAAGACGCAGCCTCATACGCATCCCTCTTCGCTTCGACAATGCTATTTGCCAGTGCCGTGATGCAAAGCACTCGGCCTCCACTGGCCGTGACCTGTCCATCCACTAGCCTGGTGCCTGCATGAAAGACCTTGGCTTTTTTGTCAAATGCGTTATCAAGTCCGTGGATTCGGTGCCCCTTCGCATAATCGCCCGGATACCCCTGTGATGCCATAACGACCCCTAGAGCGCTTTGGTTAAACCATTCTGCTTGAGTCTCGCCAAGTCTGCCGGTCAATGCTGCCAGGCACAATGCCACCAGATCAGACTTCAAACGCATCATGATTACCTGCGATTCCGGATCGCCCATCCGGCAATTGAATTCGAGCACCTTGGGTGTGCCATCTTGAACCATGAGTCCTGCATACAGAAAGCCCGTATAGGAGATACCGTCCTCAACGAGTCCACTTATGGCGGGTTTGACAACCCGTTCAATCACGGCCTCATGCATTCGAGGGTCAATCACAGGTGCCGGAGAATAGGCTCCCATGCCACCCGTATTCGGACCCGTATCACCGTTATAGGCGGCCTTGTGATCCTGACTGGATGCCATGACCAGAAAATCCTGGTCATTCACCATGCATATGAAACTGGCTTCCTCGCCCTGCAGGAATTCTTCTATGACAATTTTCTCGCCCGCCCCATCAAAAACCTCACCCGAGAGCATCTCTCCAATGCATTGCTCAGCCTGATTCATATTCTGACAAATGACGACTCCCTTGCCGGCAGCCAGGCCATCTGCCTTGATTACCAAGGGAAAATCCTGATGCTCCAGATAGTCTCTGGCCTTCTTCAGATCAGAAAAAGATTCAAAACGCGCCGTCGGAATTTTGTGGCGGACCATGAAATCCTTTGAAAACTCCTTTGAACCCTCCAGTCTGGCCGCCTTCTTGGTAGGCCCAAAACACAATATCCCGGCTTTGCTGAACTGATCAACAATTCCCCCAACCAGGACATCTTCCGGTCCCACTATGACAAGATCGATCCGTTCTTCGACAGCAAATTTCAATAACCCCTCGAAATCCGATGGCTGCACGGGGATATTTGCGATCTTTTCTTCCAAAGCTGTTCCAGCGTTGCCCGGAGCCACAAAAACCGTTGCGACATCAGGCGACAATGACGCCTTCCATGCCAAGGCATGCTCTCTCCCGCCCGAACCGATGACAAGGACTTTCTTCAACGCATATACCCGTCAACTAATGTCTGAAATGCCGTGTGCCGGTAAAGATCATTGCTATATCGTGCTCGTTTGCCGCTTTAATTACCTCACTGTCGCGCATCGACCCACCAGGCTGAATAATGGCCTTGATTCCGGATTTGGCCGCATTGTCAATCCCGTCGCGAAACGGGAAAAATGCATCGGATGACATTACCGCTCCATTTATGTCAAGGCCAGATTGCTCGGCCTTGATTCCAGCGATACGCGCAGAATTTACGCGACTCATTTGTCCTGCACCAACCCCCAGAGTCATTAGGTTTGCAGCATAGACAATTGCGTTTGACTTGACAAATTTGGCGACTTTCCAGGCGAACAGCAAGTCCTGGTTTTCGTGCTTGGTTGGTGAGCGTTCCGTTGCACACTCGAATTTCTCAAAAAGCTGAATGTCTGGTGTCTGCATCAGCAATCCCCCACTGACTTTTTTCATGTCCATTTGTTGGTGCGAGCGGCCGACATTATGCAGATTTCCTAGCTGAAGTACGCGAATTGATGGCTTGGTCCTGAGAACTGCAATGGCATCGGAAGTGACGTCAGGCGCTGCAACGACTTCAACAAACTGTCGTTCAATGATGGCCGATGCGGTACCTCGATCAAGCTCGAAATTAAAGGCAATAATGCCTCCAAAAGCAGATTCGGGATCTGTCTGATAGGCCCGTTCATAGGCATTGCGAATCGACCGGGCTACGGCTACACCGCAAGGATTGGCGTGTTTTACAATCACGCAAGCGGGATCTGCATCAAATTGCAGAACGCACTCGATCGCAGCATCCGCATCCGCAATATTGTTGTAAGACAATTCTTTTCCCTGCATGAGCCGGGCTGTCGAAACGCCAGGCACGGGATAGTTCGAGTCCACGTAAAAACCCGCCTTCTGATGTGGATTTTCTCCATATCGCAATGTCTGCTTCAGGTTATACCGGGATCGCAAAACCGAGGGGAATAATGTCTCTGACCGAATTGAATCAACGGCCAGGTAATCCGTGACGGCCTGATCGTAACGACTTGTATGCCGAAACACTTTGGCGGCAAGCATTCGACGGAGATTTTCCGAAGTTTGCCCAGCATTCTCGCGCATCTCGAACATGACTTTTTCATAATCGGAAATATCCGTCACCACTGTGACATGACGATGGTTTTTGGCTGCAGAGCGCAACATCGCCGGTCCGCCTATGTCGATATTTTCAATCGCAGTTTCGAATGTGCAGTCTGGCTTGGCTATGGTTTCTTCGAATGGATAGAGATTCACCACGACCAGGTCAATCTCGGAAATCATGCAGCGCTCCACCTCTTCTCGGTCCTCGTCTCTTCGCGACAGGATCCCACCATGAATTTTCGGATGCAGGGTTTTGACGCGCCCGCCCATGATCTCGGAAAAGCCGGTATGCTCATCGACTCCGATGACCGGGATGTCATGTTGTTCGAGATGCGATTGCGTACCTCCCGTCGAGAGAATCTCAATATCCCGACTGACAAGAAACCGGGCAAATGGGATCAGTCCATCCTTGTCTGAAACACTAATTAAAGCCCGCTTAATTGGCTGGATCATTTCAACTCTGCATCAGTTGCGTTTCAAGAATACGGATCAATCTTTTAGAAAAGTTCATGCTTCTCAAGTTTTTGCCCGGACTATGCCAAGAACCCTCGTTGCACTGCCATTGCACTAGCTTTCCCCGACTACGTCAACCGCAAATCCATAGGCGTTCTCATGCGGTTTCGCCAGATCAAGCTTTACCGAGGAAAAAAGACCGGATCCCATTTTGTTCTCAACATCATCAGGCAAATAAACTGAGGGTTCATAAACCCTTTTGCCTACAATCCGGCCGAATCTGTCAGTGAGAGTCAGTTGCAGCTTTGGATAAGGCTGTGGATGCTTGGCTTCATTGATTAGTTTAACCCGTATCCTGACAGCGCCCGGTTGACTCGGATGAAGTTCGATGCTGGTGTGCATGAGTTTCAGGTTTTCGATATCTTCGAACATGGGAAGTTCGCATGAGGTAACCGCGCAAAATGCCTCAAGGTAGGGACGATATTTTGTGGCCTGCGCGTATTTCGGCACCGCGAATGCTTCAATTTGCATCACCAGAATAGTCAGAAATGCAATGCATGCAACGCTCCATGCGAAGGTTGATATCGGATTTCTCCGATCTGCGATCAGGTTGGTAACCTGACTTGTCTGCCGCTGCATCCGATCGAGATCATGTGAACTTCCGGACAATGCGTCTTTGCGCCTCTTGGCCCGCTTTTTTCCAGCCTTGCCGGTGAATCGAGGGGGTACCGGGCTTTTGGAAGGTTCATCATGCGGTTTTTCATGGATATCCTGAGTAAAAGCAATCGGTTCTGCTAGGGCCGGATCTACCCGTTCCTCCATTTCAGTTTGCGTACTACCTGGAATTGCGATGGTCGGGCCCCTGAGATAGGGAGCCTTGCCCTTTTGCGCCTTCTTGCCCGGCCTTGATTCAGTTTTCAGATTCAGTGATTCACGATGATCCAGCCCATGGCTATTTTCTGCCAGGGGGGGGGCTGACCCGCGCTGGCCCCGGAGCGCAATCCCTGGCGAGGATGAGTCACCCGGGGATCGATCAGGAGAATGTATCCCAACATCCGGAACGAATTTATTTCCCACGCGAATAACGCGATTGAGATGCGCGTCAAACATCTCGCCACAATTTCCGCAAATTACCTTGGAAAGGCTCTGGCGAAGAATGAATACGGATTCACAGAATGGGCAACTACAGTAATTCTGATCATTCATATTCAGTAACAGGATTGCTCTTCAAGATGTTGATATTGCTACCGCTTTTCACAAAATACTGCCATCTCCGGATTCATTTTCTTGCCGGATTCCAATAAGTGCCACCCAATTTCCACGCTGAAAAACCGAAAATTCAAATTCATCCCGGTAAAGGTCTGCAACAGCTTGACTCTGGCTGGCCAAAATTCCCGAGAGAATCAATGTACCCTGATCGGCCACCAAGTCTTTGAGTGTCCGTGAATGTTCGATGAGGGTCTTGGCAAGAATATTTGCGACTACGACATTGTACTTTGTCGACCGAAACTCTTTCGCGTTCAGAAATTCTTCCAGCAGGCAGGCCTTGAATCGTTTTTCGACATTGTTTTGCATGGCATTCTGATTCGCAACTGCTACCGCATTGGGATCAATATCCACGCCAATCGAGCAGTGCGCTCCCAAAATGCAGGACACAATACCCAAAATGCCCGTACCGCACCCGAAATCGACCCCGCTTGCACCTTCAAGATCCTGATTGACCAATGCCTCAAGACAAAGATATGTTGTTTCATGAGTACCCGTGCCAAAAGCAAGTCCGGGGTCAATATGAACAGCATGCTGGTACTCCGAGCCCGGCTTATCCCAGGTTGGGCCTATCCATAAGCAGCCATTGATTGTGATGGGCCGAATGTGCTTTTTCCACTCCTCATCCCAGTTGCGGACACCCAACTCTCTGAAGCTTAATGAATCACTGAGTGGAAACCCTGCGAGTTCAGACTCCATTCTGCTGATGGATTCAGGATTCAGGACTGTCGGATCAAATAGAGCCGACAGCTTTACAATCTCCCAGGATGAACCGCAATGTTCCTCTTCAAGATGAATCTGCTGATCGGCGCCTTCGACTGTGATTGAACAGGCACCGGCCTCCATAAACAATGCCTCAATCCGGTTCGAATCGGGGTTATTCGCGAGTCGGGAAAATTCGAGGTATTCAGTCAACGTCAAGCTGGTTCTTGATAAAGTGAATATCGCATCCTCCTTGCTGGAACTCGCGGTTGCCGAGTATGGACTGATGCATTGGAATATTGGTCTTGATGCCCTCCACCTGCATTTCCTGCAACGCGCCTGACATTCTGGCCATTGCCTCTTTCCGGTCTCTGCCGTGAGTAATAACCTTGCCGATCAGGGAATCATAAAACGGGGGCACATTGTAGTTTGTATAGGCATGTGAATCCACCCTTACACCGGGACCTCCAGGGATATGTATACGAGTGATTTGACCTGGCGACGGGAGAAATGTCTCGGGATCTTCAGCATTGATCCTGCATTCAACGGCATGTCCGGTAAAGCTCACGTCCTGCTGGCTAAAACCAAGCTCGTTCCCGTCTGCAACCAGGATTTGCTCCTGCACAAGGTCAATACCGGTAACTAGTTCGGTCACCGGATGTTCAACCTGGATTCGGGTATTCATTTCAATAAAGTAGAATTGTCCATCCTGAAATAGGAACTCAAGGGTTCCCACCCCCTTGTAGTGCATCTGTTTACAGGTATTCACGCACATCTCGCCGATTTCCGACCGCTGTTGATCGGTTATCCCGGGTGCCGGTGATTCTTCAATGACTTTCTGGTATCGCCTCTGGATCGAGCAGTCGCGATCTCCGAGATGCAGGACGTTTCCGTGCTGGTCTGCCAGTATCTGGATTTCAATGTGTCGCGGAGATTCCAGATAGCGTTCCATGTACAGCGAATCATTGCCAAAAGCGGCGAGCGCTTCGTTTGAAGTCAGTTTTACTGCTTCAAGTAAATCCTGCTCCCGCAGCACCTGGCACATACCCTTGCCTCCTCCTCCTCCGCTGGCTTTCAGCAACAGTGGGTAGCCAATCCCATTGGCAAGCGCAACCAGTTCATCATGATTTTGGGGGATCGTTCCGTTGGATCCGGGGATGCACGGCATGCCCATGCTCTGCATGCATGCGATCGCAGTAATCTTGTCGCCCATGGTGCGAATGGTTTCGGGACCGGGGCCCACAAAAATGAAGTTGCTTTGTTCAACCTGCTCGGCAAAATCAGCGTTTTCAGACAGAAAGCCATAGCCCGGATGGATCGCATTTGCATCCGTAACCTCTGCCGCAGCAATGACGGATGCCATATTGAGATAGCTATCGCGAGCCGATGGAGGCCCGATGCAAACTGACTCATCAGCCAGACGCACATACTTGGCATCATGATCTGCCTCGGAATGGAGTGCAACGGTCAGAATGCCCAGTTGCCGGCAAGCCCTCAGAATTCGAAGCGCAATTTCGCCCCGATTGGCGATTACCAGCTTACGAATCCGGCGATTCATGGTCGGACCGCTTGAAATGACTAACTGGGATCAATGATGAAAAGCGGTTCGCCGTACTCCACCGGATCGCCAGAAGACTTAAGCACGGCAACAACGGTACCCGATATCTCACTTTTCACCTGGTTAAACGTTTTCATTGCTTCCAGTATGCAGAGCGTATCATTCGGATTAACCGTCGAGCCAATCTGGACAAAAGGCTGGGCATCCGGCTCTGATGAAGCAAAGAATGTGCCCACCATCGGCGATGTCACTGCAAAACCACCCTTATGATCTTCACTGTGTACTAGTTCTGTACTAACCGGTTGTGGAACAATGGCCTGGCCTTGAGCGGGAGCGGCCACCATGTGACTGGCATCGCTTGCCCGACTTAGCCGTATCGTATCATCGCCTTCCTTGATCTCCAGTTCACTCAGCCTTGATTTTTCCAGCAAATCGATGAGTTTCTTGATTTTCCTCAAATCCATGATTACTGGTCTTCAAATATGTTTGCCAGATTATCGGGGTCTGCAGTTCCAACAATGGCGTAGTGCAAGGCAAACATATATCCAAGAAACCCCATGCCCACGATCGTTGCATCCGCAATGTCCGAAAGATAGGATTTGTGCCGAAATTCTTCCCGTGCAAAAATATTTGTCATATGCACTTCTATAAAATGCATGTCAGTCGCTAAAAATGCATCACGCAATGCGATGCTGGTATGCGTGTATGCCCCCGGATTGATAATGACGGACTCAATCTCATCATCATCTGCCTGATGAATCCAGTCCACCAATTGACTTTCAGAATTGCTTTGCCTGCATTCAAGAGCCGTTTTAAGCTTTTCTGCTTCCGTTAGCAAAATATCTTCAAGTTCATCCAGCGTGATATCGCCATAGAGCTCCGGTTCCCGACGGCCTAGCAGGTTCAGGTTCGGGCCGTTCAAGACGAGAAATTTACGCATGATTGATCCCCGGTAATAATCCGTGAATTATCGCAAATTCATGCTGAAAAATCCATATGATCAACCGATCCATTTCTTCAATCGTAACGTTAACATGCAGTGATTGAAATCGATTCAGCAACAATCATGCACCGATCATGCATTTGCTGATAATGCGCAAATTCGTTGATCTGCACTAGACGGGCAAAGCGGTTGTGTATTTCATTTGCTCCATGGCAAAAGTTGAAGTCACATCGGTCAAGTCGATCCTGCTGATTATCTTCTTGTAGAGATGATCAAACTCGGCAATGCTGGGAACAACGGCTCTCAATAGGTAATCCACTTCGCCGCTCATCCGATACACTTCCATGATTTCGGGTATGTCCGACATTTCAAATGCAAACTTCTCGGTCCAGGCCATATTGTGCTGGCCCGTCTTGATTGCTATGAATACAGTGACGGCAGCACCAATCATGTGTTGATCCAATAACGCGACATTGGCACGTATCACCCCGCTATCAGTGAGGCTCCGGACTCGTTTCCAGCAAGGCGTCGTCGATAAATTCACTCGCTCGGAAAGTTCCTTAATCGACATGCTTGAATCCCGCTGCAAATAATACAATATTTTTCTATTTGCTTCATCAAGATAAAATTTCTCTACATTTTTCATGATATAAATAAAATTTTCTACAAAAAGACAATTTTAACACGCAATAAATAATTATTTTCCTTTTATATGTTGCATTGCGTCATATAGACACCATAGACTGTGCATTGATTATCAGACAACCCGCTTGTACAAAAAATGTATCAACCCGATTCTCCTGAAAAAGAGTTCTATCAGTCGCGAGCAGACCAGTTTGCAAATCAGGTCACGCGTTATCTTGACGGCATTCTTGATGCGGATGTATTCCAGCAACTGCGCCTGCGCAATGGCTTGTATGTCGAAAGATATTCACCAATGATCCGGGTCGCGATCCCGTATGGCCAAATGAGTTCCGCTCAGCTGCGTGCTCTGGCCGATATCGCAGACCGCTATGACCGGGGCTACGGACACTTCACAACCCGACAGAACATACAGTTCAATTGGGTCACCATAGAAGATTCCCCCGATCTTCTTCGGGACCTGGCAGAGGTTGGCATGCATGCCATCCAGACAAGTGGCAGCTGTGTACGCAACATTACGACCGATCACCTGGCCGGGTTATCTCCCGACGAAATGGTTGATCCGCGTCCCTGGTGCGAGCTGATTCGACAATGGTCAACCCTGCATCCGGAATTCTACTGGCTGCCGAGAAAATTCAAGATTGCCGTATCGGGCGCCATTGAAGATCGGGCGGCTGTCCGTTTTCATGACATTGGAATAGATCTCTATCGAGGCCCATCAAATCAGACTCTGGCCCGGATTCTGGTAGGGGGCGGCATGGGACGAACTCCGGTTGTCGGAAAAGTGCTAAAAGAGTCTCAACCTGCCGAAAACCTGCTCGCCTGGCTGCAAGCGATCATCCATGTCTACAACAAGCATGGACGGCGAGATAACAAGTACAAGGCAAGAATCAAGATTCTGGTCAACAACCGCGGCATTGACCGCTTCCGTGAGGAGGTTGAAAGCGTCTATGAGAAGTACTCTGAGCTGCAAGGCGAATGGGATGAAAGGCGCTTCATTGACATTGAAAACAGCTTTGCAAGACCGGAGCTCGGCGATCATGCGATTCCGGACAACATTATTCCGGTTCACAGTGACGGTTTCCTGAAATGGATTCAAGTCAATACCGAAGCCCACACAGACCCGGACCGAGCCATTGTTCAGTTGCCGCTCAAATCCAAAGGGGCGGCACCCGGTGACATGGATTCAGAAAGCATGCGGAATCTAGCGGATATTGCAGATTATTACAGCGGTGGCGAGATACGCGTTACGCATCGTCAAAACCTTGTGCTGCCCTGGGTTCAGAAGAAGCGCTTGCATGCCGTTTGGCATCACCTTAATGAAATTCGTCTGGCAACCCCAAATCTTGGAATGCTCACCGATTCTATCGTTTGTCCCGGGCTTGATTACTGCTCACTTGCCAATGCTTCGACCATTCCAGTAATCAAGGAGCTGGGGGATGCAATCGATGACCTGGACCGCATTCACGATATCGGCAAAATCAGTCTGAAAATGTCCGGTTGCATGAATGCATGCGGCCATCATCATGCCGCTGACATCGGAATTTTGGGCGTCGACAAGAAAGGCAAGGAGTGGTACCAGATCACCCTGGGCGGCAATGCCGGCAAGAGAGCGCGCATTGGGGAGAGAGTGGGTCCGGCAATTTCTCGTCAGCAGATTGTAGCGGCCATCCTGAATATCCTAGATACCTATCTGGACATTCGAGAATCGGGAGAATCATTCGGTGAATGTGTTCGAAGAACCGGATTGAAGCCTTACCAGGAAAACCTTTATGCAGATCATAAAAAATCGCGAAATCACACGGACAGCGTGGCTGCCTGATCGATCGACTCAGCAAGCCAATTCAAGCCAGCGGATTTTGCCGCTAGACTCCTGGCTGGAACAACTGGACTTTTTTCGCACCGGCGAACGGTCTGAGCCATTGCCCGGGGTAATGCTTCAACCAGATGCAAATCCTGAGCTTTTGAAGGAATGGCTGACCAAAATCCCAGTAATAGCCATCAATGTTGAGAATTTCGCTGATGGGAGGGTGTATTCGCTGGCATTTGAACTTCGTCAGTTCTACGGCTATGCCGCAGAGATTCGCGCGATTGGGGCCATCTACGATAATCTCTCCATGTTGGAGCAATGCGGTTTCGACGCTTTTGTGCTTCAGGGAGGACTCTCTGCGGAAGAGGCCATCGGTTATTTCAATGAAATTGAATTCGACTATTCGTTGTGGAAACCGGATTCGCCTGACTGACTTATCCTTCAAGTCCTCCAATAGGAACTGGGATTATTTTGACCGCTCTTTATGCCGAATTTGCACAAGAGGCCGCCTTACGAGTTTGGGATTGCAGGATGTTATCCCAGTGAAAAACGACCCATTCGCCATCCATTTTCTTACATGGATATCGTACTCAATCGCTATCGGAATGACGACCTTTACAAGGACAGATTGAAGACAAGGGCAGCGTTCTGGCTGGAATTTGCCACTCATAATGCAGTCATCGCGGCACAGTACCGATAAGCTTCTGTTCGGCCGGCACCCATTTTGCAGAAGCATTATTCTCGATTGAACTGCTCCATGGAGTGGAAAATACAGTCTCAGAGAAATAAAAATCTTCCTGAGACTGAATAACGCCATACAATGTCAAATTAGGTCAAGTCGTTACTTCCTCGCCTTCAATCTACGCCTCGTAAAATCCTGCGCCATGACCATGAATGCGGAGAGAAAAACCACGGCTCACCGCAGTCACAGGCTATTTCCATTTGGAGGTTGAGGAAGCCTCCGTGATGGTTAGGATGCGTTCCACAATTTGCTTGAATTGATGCTGATGGATGGGCAGCCCGTTACAGAGCCAGTCAATCAACAAGGAATCTTCCACTTCCAGAAATTCAGCGAAGACCTGGCGTTCGACGGAATCGAGATTTTTATAATCCCGTTCAAAAAAACCAGTCAGAATGCAGTCAAGTTCCCGTGTGCCGCGTCGGCATCGATAGAGAAGCCTTCTCTCCGTCTGATCAGCACGAGCTGTGCCCAAGGTTATTTCCTTTCCTGTATCGCCTGCTTGATATGGGCTATTGATTTTGCTGGGTTGAGGCCTTTGGGACAGGTTCGGGTGCAGTTCATGATGGTATGACAACGATAAAGCTTGAAGGCATCATCAAGTTGATCGAGACGATCTCCCGTAAAATCATCGCGACTGTCTGCAATCCATCGATAGGCCTGAAGCAATGCTGCTGGGCCAAGGTAGCGGTCCCCGTTCCACCAGTAACTCGGACAACTTGTCGAGCAGCACGCACACAGGATGCATTCATACAAGCCATCAAGCTTGCTCCGCTCTTCTTCTGACTGCAAGCGCTCCCGATCCGGCGAGGGACTGTCTGATTGGAGCCAGGGCTTGATAGATGTGTATTGTGCATAGAAATTCGAAAGATCTACCACCAAATCCTTGACCACGGACATGTGTGGCAAAGGATATACCTTGATATCGCCCTTTGTTTCCACTGCCGAGGTAATACATGCCAGCGAATTTGTGCCATTGATATTCATAGAACAGGATCCGCAGATGCCTTCCCGGCACGAACGACGAAAAGTAAGGGTGCTGTCAATGGAATTCTTGATGTGAATCAGAATATCCAGCACCATCGGTCCGCATGCCCGGGTATCGACATCATAGCGGTCCATTCGCGGGTTATCCCCGGTATCGGGATCCCAGCGATAGATATAGATCGATTTTAGATCCTCTGATGTTGAGTCAGTGAAGTGACCGCCTTGCTTGATGCGTGAATTTTTGGGTAGTCTGAACTCGGCCATCAGTAAACTCGCTCCTTTGGCTTGATGTATTCAATTTCGCTGGTCAAGGTGTAGTCATGCACGGGCCGGTAATCGATAACTGGCTCGTCTTCAATATTTTCCTGCCAGATCAAGGTATGCTTCATCCACTTTTGATCGTCCCGTTCAGGGTAATCTTCGCGCGCATGAGCACCACGGCTTTCTTTTCGGTTCAGTGCTGATTCGATGGTTACTCGCGCCTGCCGCAGCAAATTATCAAGCTCTATGGTTTCAACCAGATCCGTGTTCCAGACCATCGAGCGGTCGGTTATGCGAACATCACTGAACTGCTGGCATACTTCCCTGAGTTTATCGACTCCTTCCTGAATCAATTCCTCAGTTCTGAATACCGCGCAATTGGTTTGCATGACTTTTTGCATTTGCAGGCGAAGCTCTGCTGTAGGGCTGCTCCCAGAGGCATACCGCAATGCGTCAAAACGATCAATAATCGATTCTCCGGCTCGCCGATCAAGTTTTATTGTGCCTTGCTTGCCCTTGAGGATTTCCTTGGCCCGATGAGCGGCGGCCCTGCCGAATACCACGATATCGAGCAATGAGTTGGAACCCAGGCGATTTGCGCCATGTACAGAAACACAGGCCGCCTCGCCAATGGCCATTAATCCGGGAACCACATGCTCTGGGTCGCCATCTTTCAAGGTAACAACCTCGCCATGGATATTGGTTTGGATGCCGCCCATGTTGTAATGGACTGTCGGAATTACCGGAATGGGTTCTTTTGTCACATCAACCCCGGCAAAGATTTTTGCCGATTCGGATATGCCCGGCAGCCTTTCTGCCAGAACCTGGGGTCCCAAGTGCTCGAGATGGAGAAAAATATGATCACTCTCTTCACCAACGCCAAGACCGTTCTGGATCTCCATGGTCATTGAGCGGCTGACCACATCACGGGATGCGAGATCCTTCGCATTGGGCGCATAGCGTTCCATAAAACGCTCGCCTTTGGAATTGGTCAGGTAACCGCCCTCGCCTCTTGCGCCCTCTGTAATCAGGCATCCAGATCCATAAATGCCGGTCGGATGAAACTGCACAAACTCCATATCCTGCAGAGGCAGACCTGCACGGAGTACCATGCCTCCGCCATCACCAGTGCAGCTGTGTGCAGAGGTGGCTGAGAAATAGGTTCGGCCGTAACCGCCAGTTGCAAGGACGACAATTCTCGAAGCAAAGCGGTGGAGTTTTCCAGTGTCCAGATCCCATGCCAGAACCCCTCGACACTCGCCATCTTCCATGATTAGGTCGAGAGCAAAATACTCGACAAAAAACTCGGCCTTGTGACGAAGAGACTGCTGGTAGAGGGTATGCAGGATCGCATGGCCAGTCCGGTCTGCCGCAGCGCAGGTTCTTTGCGCCTGCCCTTCCCCGTAATGAGTAGTCATCCCGCCAAAAGCCCGCTGGTAGATCTTGCCTTCCGGGGTTCTTGAAAAAGGCACTCCATAATGCTCCAGCTCAATGACCGCATCGGGCGCCTCCTTGCACATGTATTCGATTGCGTCCTGATCGCCCAGCCAGTCAGACCCCTTTACGGTGTCGTACATGTGCCAGCGCCAGTCATCTTCCCCCATGTTTCCAAGCGCCGCGCTCATCCCGCCCTGTGCAGCCACTGTATGGCTTCTGGTTGGAAAGAGCTTGGTTATGCAGGCGGTGCTCAGTCCCTCGACAGCCATGCCGAAAGTCGCTCTCAGGCCAGCACCTCCAGCGCCAACGACCACGACATCATAGTAGTGCTCAACGATCTCGTAATTCTTGCTCATGATGTAAATTCAGTGAACCTAGAGAGCAATCCGTAATACAGAGAAAACTGCCAAAATGCCAAACAGCAGTAGAACTACCTTTGAAAACAGCAGCATGCCCAGCCTGATACCGCGATTATGCACATAATCTTCAATAACGACCTGCAACCCCAACTGGGCATGATAGAACATGAAAATCGAGTACAGAATCAAGCAAAAGGCCGTGAATGGATCCGCAATCCATTCCTGCACTGCAAAATGGCTTTGCCCCAGTTGATCGATGATCGAGAATAAAAACCAGAGCGTCAATGGAATCAAGACCAGCGCAGAAAGACGCTGCCGCCACCAGTGGTGAGATCCCTCACCGGAGGCGCCCATGCCCTTCACTTTGGCAAGGGGGAGTTCCAGCTTCATATCCACCAGACTCCGGCGGTGATTATGATCGCAAACACCATAACCAGCTTTCCTGTTCGATAAACCTGGGGAATTTCAAAGCCATAGCCGATATCCCAGGCCAGATGGCGAATGCCGTTGCACAGATGGTATGCTGTGCAAAGAGTCCAGATGATCATCAAGATCTTGCCAAGCGGAGAAACGAGCAAGTCCGATAAACTCCCATACCATGGATCTCCTCTTGCTACGCTTTCTATCCATAGAGAGATCACTATCGCTCCGAGAGCAATGATTACCCCGGTAATTCGGTGCAATATCGACAGTACGGAGGTAATCTGGGGTCGATAGACCTGCAGATGCGGTGATAGAGGACGTGTACTCAAGCTTTCGGTCTCCCCGAACTCAAAAATGCCGATTATACTAAATTGCAGGGTGATATTTTTCACCTTGATTGCCTGTGAATCGATTAAACAGAATGATGTATTCCGAGTCTGGCATGTTGCCCAGGAAGGCGCCATAACAGAGCGTGTCGCCGACAAGGGGAAAATTTATCGTGATTGTGCTTCTCCCGCGAACCTGGCTTCGCGTTGACGCAGGATCGCCGCTAGGGTTTCATTATACGGGGTTGGCACACCGACCTCGCGGCCCAGAATCGGCACGATCCCGTTGATCGCATCGAGCTCCGAAACCCGGCCAGCGATATGGTCCAGCAGCATGGAGGGGCGGGCTTGCGGCATTCCGGCCCCAAATGCAGTGACATAGGCAACTGGATCGTCAAAGCTCAGAGGCATGCCCTTGGCTCCGGCAATCTCATAGGCCTCGCTCATTGCACCAAGCGCGATGGCCCAGTGATCAAGGTCTGCCATCAATTCGCCCACGGTTTTGCGAAATACCGTGCAGGGTGCGCTGAAGGTCACATTGCACAGGAACTTTTCCCAGACCAGCTGAGTGATGTTCTCATAAGCCTTGACATTGAAGCCGGCTCCTTGCCAAACACTCTCGATCTGCTTCAGGCGAGGAGTGAGGCCTCCTCCAAGCTCACCAAGCATCTCCTCGACCAGAATGCGCGGAAATAGCAGCCGGCCTTCAGTTGTTGTACGTCCGCCACGGGCAACCACGGCATCTATTACCGCCTTCGGAGCGTGGCTCAGCCCGATTTTTTCAAGAATATCGAATGATGCATCGCGGATACGATCCAACTCATCCGCATCCAGGAGCTTGAGCCGACCGGAAACAGGGACTCTCATTTTGAACTGCGGGATCGGTTCCGGAGCGCTGCTTCGTCATGGACGAACTTTTCTTAACGCCATTTTCTGGGTAACTTGGCCCGAATTGCACCGGCATGTTCAAGCAACGGGGATCTTTGCAAGTGCATCTCTACCAATGTCACACGGACCGGTTCATTTATCAGCCGCACTACCCGGCCTGGGCAAAAAGTCTTTTGATTGGTCTATGATTCGGGCAATTTTCTTTTGGCTCTGCCAATTGCATGATGTCCGAACCGTCAAGCTTTATGCTGTGTTCGATCGACCAACGCTTTCATTCGAGTTTCAATGAAGCCAAAGCATATCATGAGCAACAATGTCCGAAACCGAAATTTCTCTGTCCACCGTGCAAAATTGCTTGATGCAAATGGCCTGTCCTGTCACATTCGACATCTTCAAGCCTGACGCATTCATGTGTCTATACGGAAGTGTACAATTCGAACTATCGAACATTCTTTATCCCTCCTGAGAAAATCAGCATGCCATTACTGCAAACCCAACATCCTCCGATCAGCCCTGCGGATTCGGATTATTCATCGGTCCTGAATAGCGGAGGGACTGAAGAATCGGGATTTTTGCTTGATCATCTATCCCTGATATCAGTAACCGGTTCCGATGCCGAAAAATTCCTTCAAAATCAGTTCAGCAATGACGTCTCCGAAATATCCGGTACCCAAGCCCAATTGAATGCCTACTGCAATCCCAAGGGCAGAGCATTGGCCATGCTGTGTTTGATGAAAAGGCCGGATGATGGATACTGGATGATTGTCCCGAATGATCTGACGGACGGATTAATCAAGCGTCTGCGGATTTATGTAATGAGAGCCAAGGTCACGATAAGCCTCGAAGAAGAGCATGCGATGCTCGGACTGCTTGGGGATAGAGCCGAGATGACGGACATCAATACCTACAAGTTTAGCGGCCATATCAGTCGCTCGATTGCAATTGGAAACCCTAAAAGACTGTTTGGCGAGATGAATATGCTGGGCAGCGTATTGAACTCGGATTACTGGAGACTGAGCGATATCCTGTCCGGACTTCCACAGGTGTACAGCCAAACTGTCGAGCAATGCATTCCTCAACACATCAACATGGATATTGTATCCGGCATAAATTTCAGCAAGGGCTGTTATCCCGGACAGGAAATTATTGCTCGTCTTCGCTACCTTGGAAAGTCAAAATACCGTCTGTGCGCAGCAAGCGTGGTCAGCGAGGACCCGATTGAGCCGGGCCAGGCGCTTTTTGAAAAAGGTCATGCCAGCCAGAAAGCAGGCTTAGTTGTTGATGCCGTTGAAACCGGAAAAAGAGAATACCTAATCTCAGCCATGCTTAAGTTCAGCGCAGGAAAACATCCGGCAACGTGCCTTGGCTCGGGAGATGCCCCGGTGCTCTGTTTGCGGAATTTGCCTTATGAAGTGCCCGTCGAATAGTCTTTCGCCTGACTCCGGCCAGAGGTTGCCTTGGCTTTTCGTCAGCCCTCCCCCATTAGAAGGAGTCGGCCTCGACCTCTGGAATCTCAACAATTTGATAGAAAACCTCATCCTCCTTGATCAGGCCCAGCTCAGAACGGGCAATTGCTTCAACCGCCTTATCGCTGCCTTTGTAAGCCATGACTTGACGCAGAAGCCTGTCATTTCGGGCCTTCAGCACCTTGTTCTCTGAGGCCTGTGTTTCAAGTTGGGCCTGAAGCTTGCGCAGTTCGAAGAAATTGTTATAGCCAAACAGAAACATGTAGGCCAGTCCCAGCAGGCAAACCAGTATGGAATAATTGATGGCCTTCATCTGTTCGACTGCATGATTAGATGTCCAAAAGAACCAGTATCGGCGTATTTCGCCTTGTCACCAAGCAGCATCTCGATTTTCAGCAGGCGGTTATATTTGGCTGTCCTCTCGGACCGGCAAAGCGATCCCGTCTTTATCTGCCCAGCCGCGGCTGCAACGGATAAATCCGCGATGGTGGTATCTTCCGTCTCTCCGGAGCGATGGGAAATTGTAACACCATAGGATGATTCTCGGGCCATTTTAATGGCCTCCAGAGTCTCGGTTAACGTGCCAATTTGATTCATCTTCACCAGGATTGCATTGCCAAGCCCTTTTTTTATTCCTTGTGCAAAAACCTTGGGGTTGGTCACAAACAAATCATCGCCCGTCAACTGCACAGAATTTCCCAGCTTTTCCGTTAAAGCCTGCCAGCCCTGCCAGTCTGTTTCAGCCATGCCATCTTCAATGCTGATGATAGGGTATTTTTTCGACCAGTTGACCAGATACTCGATAAATTCATGGGAAGAAAGGCTGGCATTTTCAGATTTAAGATAGTAGCATCCATCCCTGTAGAATTCAGAACTGGCTGGGTCCAGTCCAATCATCACTTGGTCATGCGGTTTGTAACCTGCTTTTTCAATGGCAGTCATAACCAATGAGATCGCTTCTTCATTGGACTTGCATTCCGGTGCAAACCCTCCTTCATCTCCCACACCGGTAGAGTAAGAATGATCAAGCAATACTGACCTTAGCGCATGAAATATTTCAACCCCGCAACGAAGCGCCTCCCGGTAAGAGTCAAATCCTGTCGGAAGCACCATGAATTCCTGAAAGTCAATCAAGTTATCAGCATGAGCACCGCCATTGATGATGTTCATCTGAGGAATCGGCAAGGTGTACTCATGGTTGCCGGATAACTCGCCCAAATATTGAAACAGCGGCACCTTGGCTACATTGGCAGCCGCATGAGCAGCTGCCATGGACACCGCCAATATTGCATTTGCCCCCAGACGACTTTTTACTTCAGTGCCATCAAGTTCGACCAGGCATGAGTCAATGCGTTGCTGATCAGAAACATTTATGCCCCACAACTCGGGCTGGATAAGTGATTGAATGTTGTCTACCGCAGTTTGAACGCCTTTGCCGAGATAGCGGGATTTATCGCCATCACGAAGTTCAAGCGCCTCCAGAGAACCGGTCGATGCTCCCGAAGGTACAGCGGCTGACCCTCGAACTCCATCTTGAGTCTCTACCTCGGCTGCTACGGTCGGGTTACCGCGGGAGTCAAGAACCTCCCATGCGGTGATTTGCTTGATCCGTTGTAATGGCATTTTGTCAGCTTGGGGCTAGCATCCTGCAATATCGAAATTGCTGAAGGAGCCTGTTAATTCATCGATTTTCATTAATTGAGAGAGCAATTCTTCCATGCGCTCCAATGGCCATGCATTTGGACCATCACTAAAGGCATGATCGGGGTCGGGATGCGTTTCCATGAACAGGCCATCAACCCCTGCCGCCACTGCAGCCCGGGAAAGAGTCGGGATAAACTGCCTCTGTCCTCCGGACTTTCCACCCGCCGCACCCGGCAACTGCACTGAATGGGTAGCATCAAACACAACCGGAAAACCCAGTGTTTTCAGGATTTGCAGACCGCGCATATCAACCACGAGATTATTGTATCCAAAACTGTTGCCTCTCTCGCACAACATGATTTGACAATCAGGGTTGGCGTTCTGCACTTTCCCTGCCACATGTTCCATTTCCAGATGCGACAGGAACTGCCCCTTTTTTATATTGACGGGCTTGCCGCTAACGGCGGCCGCTTCAAGCAAATCGGTTTGCCGGCACAAAAAGGCAGGAATTTGGAGCACATCGACAGATTTGGACGCTTCGTGCACATCTTCAACACTGTGGACATCCGTAATTACCGGCACACCGACCTCATTGCGAACTCCATCCAGAATTTCCAGTCCATCTTTACGCCCCGGACCTCTATGAGAATGATGCGAGGTTCGATTGGCCTTGTCAAATGAGGACTTGTAGATGAAGTCAATACCGAGACGGGAGGTGATCTCTTTCAATTCACCCGCGGTTTCAAGCGCCATTTCCCTCGATTCAATAACGCACGGACCCGCAAACAGGAAGAATCCCCGGTTGTCACGTCTTGTAAACATGGGAATTTTCATCTGATTTGCCATGTCGCCTGAATTGACAAGGTCTACTCAGAGCGGGATGCACGATACAACAGCCCTGCCTTGATATATTCATTGAACATTCGATGCCCATCTCGGGGTGTCGAAGTAAATTCAGGATGAAATTGACTGGCAACAAACCAGGGGTGGTCCGGCAATTCGATAATCTCAACCAGCCCGTCAAATGAAAATCCCGCAAAGCGCATGCCTGCCTGAGTCATTTTCTCGAGATAGTTGTTGTTGAACTCGTATCGATGGCGATGACGTTCCCGGATGACATCTTTTCCGTAAATTTGGCGATACCGCGAATCGTTTGCAAGCTTGATGTCCTGTCCTCCCAGGCGCATGGTTCCGCCCATTGAGCTGTGTTCATTGCGAAGTTCAACATCTCCCTGGTCATTCATCCATTCTGTAATCAAGGCAATGACAGGCCACGGCGTGTCGGGATCAAACTCAGTGCTATGCGCACCCTCCATGCCGAGCACATTGCGGGCATATTCGATGATTGCAACCTGCATGCCCAGGCAAATCCCCAGATACGGAATCTTGTTTTCTCGTGCATGTCTTGCAGCCCTCACCATGCCTTCAATGCCCCGCTCTCCGAACCCGCCCGGAATTAGAATCGCGTCCGCTGCACGCAAATGGTCCGCACTCCCCTCTTCCTCTAAATCAGAGGAATCAACATAGTTTATGTTGACCCGGGTCCGGTTATGAATGCCAGCATGAATCAGTGCTTCCGACAATGACTTGTAAGACTCGGTAAGACTCACGTATTTGCCGACCATTGAAATGGTCAATTCATGTTTTGGTTCCCTGCTTGCCCTGCCAACTTTTTCCCATGCAGACAGGTCCGCCTTTGGGGCGTCAAGTCTGAACTGGGAAATAACCAGTTCGTCCATGTTCTGTTCTACGAGCAAGCCGGGTATGTCATAGATATTCTCTACATCGATACCGGAAATTACTGCGGATTCTTCAACGTTGGTGAACAGGGCGATTTTCTTTCTGGCTGGGCTTGGCAGCATGCTCTTGACCCGGCAGAACAGGATATCCGGCTGGATGCCGATTGACCGGAGCTCCTTGACTGAATGTTGAGTCGGCTTGGTCTTTATTTCGCCAGCGACAGATATTTCCGGTACCAGAGTCAGGTGTATGAACATGGTCGATTTACGGCCCAGCTCGATTCGCATCTGCCGTATTGCTTCGAGAAATGGCAAAGATTCAATATCTCCGACTGTTCCCCCGATTTCAATGAGCGCAATATCTGCCTGTTTGGATCCCCTCAAGATCGAATTCTTGATTTCATCAGTAATGTGTGGAATCACCTGAACAGTCCCGCCTAGATAATCCCCCTCTCGTTCCTTGCGGATCACTGTTTCATAAATCTGTCCGGTCGTGAAATTATTGTCCTTGCCCATAACGGTCCGAACAAAGCGCTCATAGTGACCCAGGTCCAGGTCGGTTTCCGTACCGTCATCGGTCACAAACACTTCGCCATGCTGGAACGGACTCATGGTTCCGGGGTCGACATTGATATAGGGGTCGAGCTTGAGCAAAGTGATATTCAGACCCCGGGCTTCAAGCACGCTTCCCAAAGAAGCAGAAGCGATACCCTTACCCAATGAAGATACAACTCCACCGGTAATGAAGATGTATTTGGTTTTACTCATGAGCAGGCGAGATGGCAATGCCCATGACAGGGCCGGGCCTCGATGACTGGAAGGCTGTGAAGACACAACCCTCCGCAAAGCCTAAACGGCCGAAAGGCTATACGGAATACATGAAGGGAACTCTGCATGGATTGACAGTATAACGCAAGTTCATGTGTTCAATTCAGATATGTTTATGGAGCAGACGGGCTTTCGCCAACTGGAGCAGCAACTTTCATAATATGAAGAATGCTCTTACTGCTTGAAAAATATAGTCTTTATACTATATTTGGACATGAATTGGATAATTCAATTTCATGATGAATTTGAAGACGAGTTCGACAATCTTAATGAGGCTCTGCAAGATGCTATTTTTGCCAAGATCGATGCTACTCGAGCAGGTCAGGCCTCTTCTGGTACCATCTCACCAGATGCACTGCATGGTTCATCCTACGCGAAAATGAAAGAGCCTCGTTGCCGGGCAGACAATCATGAATGGCGCATACTGTTTGCTTTTGATCCAGGTCACAAACTGTATTATTAGTAGCCGGAGTCAATCAGAAAGGTTTCTACAAACAACTGATTGCCAAGGCTGAGAGTCGCTACAAGCAATATCCGACCTTGTGCAAAAGAGATTATGATGATGGGCAGTTCCCTGAATGAAAAGCTGAACCCGGTCCCGAAAGAACGCCGTCAACGCATTTTCACCGAAGCTGATCGTCTGCATGCTGAGTATATGACGCTTCAAGATATCCGCAAGGCCAAAATGCTCACTCAGGTCCAGCTTGTGGAATCTCTCAATATACGTCAGGCCACGGTTGCCCAGACAGAGAAACGAAGCAATATGCTGCTTTCCACCTTGCGTAACTATATCGAGGCCATGGGTGGTCAATTACTCCTTACAGTTGAATTTCCCGATCGTCCACATGTCGTGCTCAAAGGACTCAGCGATATCGAGCAGTTCAGCACAGGATGATTGCCTAATCCAGATCTTGGAACACGCCGCACGCAGCCAAGAGTGAATTATGAGCATTCTGTGATCCGGGCTAGAGGATTTATGCAGATAGGCAATTCATCGACAAGGTGCTTGCCAACAAACATGCAAACCCCAAAACCGGGAGCATCTGAATCCGGTACGACGAATACGTCAATCTCCAATCCACAAACTTCATGTTCCGGATTACTCTGCATGCTCAACCGAAAGCTAACTTGGATGTTGCAACCTCGCCTGAAATGTTATCGCAACAAGATGATTCCATACCATCAAGGCATCATGCTCAACCGAAAGAGAATTAAGGATATTCTGGTAGTTGCACAGTTTTAAATCAGCTTGTTTTAAGAGGGATAAAGCATTATAGCAGTGCCTGCAAGCGCAACAACTCTTATCAAGCAGTCTGGAGAGAATCATGAAAAGATTAATGAAGTTCACCGCCGCACTAGTGGCTGTGCTGATGGCCGGGCAGGTGATGGCGCAGGGCACTCCGACAGTCAGCTTGCGAATCTATAATGTCGGCAATCCCAATATGGCCAGTGAGGATCAAGATTGCACGAACGGTCCTGGCAGACCGTACATCCAGTTATCTTCCAGTCAGGCTGCGACTGTTAGCAGAATCCGCGTCTTGGCCTACACCGTCTCTGGCCATAACCGCCTATACGACTATGGCGTGCCGGTATATATCGAACCGGGCTCTGAAGGAACTCAGTATGCCCTATCGCTATCCGAGACCATGCAGACGTTCAGTGTTGGGAGTTGGAATAGCGCTGGTACCGGGGCGGCTGGAACAGCCATCTGCTGGCCTAATGACACGCTGGTCACGGGCGACAGTGAGGTCGAGGTCGTCCTGCTGGCTGGATCTGGCTACCTGGTAGAAGGGATATGAACAGCGGCACAATTACCATCACGGAAGACGATGACTGCGCGAGTCCGGATGATCGCACGCTCTACATGCCGATAGGCGGCAACATGAACAATACCTGTGTTTGTAGAACACGCGCAGTGGCAGCCAGACTGTATCCGGGATCGGTCAAGCAGGCAGACGGCCAGGACTGGACCCACAGCCTCGCTGACTACTATGTCACGATCAACGGCAACCGCTCCCTGCGCTCAAGCACGGATTATTCAAGATACTGCCTGCAATCGCCCTATCAGGGGCCGGGCACCTGATCAGATGAGATGCAATGATGCAGTCTTCGGATCGCCTTTTCTGCAGTCAGGTCTTGCAGTTTTCAGACTGATTCACTACGAAAAAGCAGCAGCTATTCGCTTGCTTGATTCAAGCAAGGGAGCAATCTCTGTCCGGGAGTATCGGGGGAATCACAATCTGCTGTCGTACCCACACCATGTACCCATACTATGCGACCACGATAGAAAATACACGGTATGATGCGACGCTCCCAAGGAGGAATACGATGGGACTGCTGGAGTTTTCGAATCATGGAGGATGTCGGACGTTTTGACAGCTTGATCATTCTGTGCCCGCAATGCCAGGCAAAATCCAATCGGGCCGCTGGAATAATCCAGCTTTGTGGTAATCCAGAATCGCTCTTGACCAATCGCAAGGCAATCCCGATTTCCTGCAGCTTTGCAATCCCCTCGTCCCAGGAAACAATGCCCGATCCGGGGATATCGGTATCGAACGATCTGGTCAGGTAGATTTTGCGATCAAAACACCGAATTTGCCCACCTTCCACTGGAAGTTCTGCATATCGTGTCGAACTGTTCTTCACTTGCCTCAAAAAACTTTTCATTTGCCTATCGGTAGGTGAGGGACGGCCTGACTGGTGTAGCCACAATCTCATCAATCCGAAAATAAGGCTCTCATCATCCAGATCAACTTTCGACAGATTGACTGGATCGGCAAGACACAGGACACTCCTTTTGCCGCATTCAACAATTTTCGACAATTGCCCCGTTAACGACCTCTCATAACTCTGGCTGATCTGACGACAGAATTCCGAAGCCTCGATCAATCGCTCCCGTGTAACCCGTCCCCTTCCATAGAGGACGGGCAATAGACGGTTTCTGAGATAATTGCGATCAGCATCATTCCGTGCATTTGAAGGGTCATCAATCCAGTCAAGACCCTTCTCAATTGCATATGCCTGGATCTGATTCTTGCTAAATCCGAGCAGCGGTCTCGCCAATTGAACGGGAGACCCATAAAGAATGGGTCTTTCAGGGCGAATTCCCGCCAGTTGCGCAACATCGCCTCCACGAAACATCCGATTCAGAAACGTTTCCGCTTGATCGTCGGCATGGTGGGCAGTGAGAACTACCCCCCCGGGTTCAGCCAAACGCGCTAGCCAGCAATAGCGAAGGTCACGACTTCTTGCTTCTACATTTTTTTTCGATTTCAGTATATTGCCAGCACTGCTTGAGATAAATTCCACCTGAAATTGTTCAGCCCATTGGCGACAGGCTTCAATCCATTGCTTCGAGTTTTTTTCCAAACCATGATCATAGTGCGCCGCAACGAGCACCATCGCCTGATCATTGCCAGCGAGAATTGACATGCCATGGAGAAGAGCCTGTGAATCACACCCTCCACTGTAGGCAACAATGATTTTCTGATCTTTCAGAATCCCCAAATCCGTGTACAGGATCCGCTCCAGAACTTCGGGAGAGAAATTCAAAATTCTGACAACTAGTTTTTGGACTTGAGTGCCCCAAATTCCAACAGACGGTGGTACCGTCTTTCCAGCAGCTCATCAGCCGGAATAGCGCTCAGTGAATCCAGCACCTGGACAAGCGAAGATTTGACGGAATCAGCGACAGCATCATAATCACGATGAGCGCCCCCCAGAGGCTCGCTCACAACTTCATCAACCAGATTGTGGTTCATTAAATCGCCAGTGGTCATTCCCATTGCTTCCGCCGCCTGACCTGCCCTGTCGGAGCTTTTCCATAAAATTGATGCGCAGCCTTCCGGAGATATTACCGAATAGGTTGAATATTGAAGCATTATCAGTCGATCACAGACACCAATAGCCAGTGCACCTCCCGACCCGCCTTCTCCGATGACTATGGAAACAATCGGTGTTGAAATGCCAGTCATCAGCTGAATGCTACTGGCTATTGCATGGCTCTGGCCTCGTTCCTCCGCACCAACCCCCGGATAAGCACCTGGCGTATCAATAAAGGTGACTATCGGCAAGCTGAACCTTTCAGCCAGTTTCATGACTCGTTGAGCCTTGCGGTAGCCTTCGGGTTTCGGCATTCCAAAATTACGGTAGGTACGCTCTTTTGTATCCCTTCCTTTCTGATGGCCGATTACTGCAACGCGAAAGGGTCCAATGAATCCCAGGCCCGATACGATGGCCGGATCATCCGAGAACATTCGGTCTCCATGAACTTCCTGAAAATCATCAACAATTCTCTGAACATAGTCCAACGTATAAGGCCTTTGCGGGTGTCGGGCAATCTGTGTGATCTGCCATGCACCCAGTTTGGAGAAAACCTCGCGAGTCTGTTCGAAACTGCGATACCGTAAACGCTGTATCTCCTGTTCCAGGCTCAGATCGCCGTCTTTATTGATACGCTGTAATTCGGCGATTTTCTGCTCAAGCTCCTCTATTGGCTTTTCAAATTCTAAAAACGTCAGACTCATTACAAACTCCTTTAGTTTCTGATCATGATTCTACAATACTCCTGATTCGATATATTTTACCGACCATCGAATCCAGATCACGCGCATAAAGCTTTCCGATTACCTACAAATGGTCAAGGCCAATCGTAATGCCAAAAACAGGTTCACTGAATCCCTCAACTGAGCAGCCGATTGATTCAAGTCTCGAGACAAAGCGAACTGCCTCATGAATGAGCGGTTCATCCCCCACGATTGACGATGGGAGGGGTCCTTTCTCTCCCGAAAAACACGCTCGAAATCAAGCATGCAATTATCCGAATAAATGTCGCTAGTGTCATGCTTCGGAAATTCGTTTACAGTAAATCAAGGCCCCGCGATAGCCTGCATATTGCAGTTTCTTTGGGGGAGAATGCCATGCGCTGTGAATGCCAGGCCGTTTGCATGGAGAAAAAGTGCGGGCGGAATCTTGGGGTCATTGAAAACATGCTGCAAACGAATTAATGAATCAGCACACTAGCCCGCAGGCGTTGAAAATGAACCAGCAGCCCTTGAGATTGAAGATGCCTTCGGAGCCACTCTATTCCCATCACTCTAACTCGGTAGTTTACGGAAGCATTATTAGCGGGTTCTAATGAACCTCAAACCCAACACTGATGTATCCGAAAATGTATCTTTGGCAGGTCCAGTCAAGATATTGACCAGCCCACCATTATATGATCCTCTTTTACATGATTGTTGATTGAGACACAAATGGTTCTTGCAATGGTGATTCCGAGACTTTTTTCGGTGTACTTGTTCAAAAAATCGATTCAATCACTCTCAGGTTTCAAACTGCGTTCGGAGAAAAAGTCCTTGTCTTGACAGAAAACAGCATTCGGACACATGACAACAAAAGCAAAATTCACAAAAAATCAACCCTCATATCGGGCTACTTATCAAGATGTTCTTGATGCCCATCCTCAAAAGACAGCACAGACTATTGATGGAATTCTTCACATGAATCCGCTGCTGCTCAATGCTTAGCACTCGAATTGGCTCTCCATATCACTATGGAAATGACGGGCAGGCGGGGAGTGGATTATTGACGAACCGAAATTGCATCTGAGCGAGGATATCCTGGTACCAGATCTTGCTGGGCTGGCACCTTGAGGGATGCCACAATATCCAGATGCGGCATATTTTACCCTAGTGCCTGATTGGATATGCAAAACCCTCTCTCCTTCAGCAAGAGTCCTGGATCAGGGGGTAAAACGAACGATCTATGCAAGAGAAGGATTGGCGCATATATGGTTTGTCGCCCCTGATGCACATACCCTCAAGACCCCTGAATTGAGGGATGGTCAGTGGCTATTCCTGGAAATACTAACGGACAACGCCCAGTCTTCCTGACACCATCCGATCAGAACGGTTTCAGCCTGAGTGATCAATGGCCAAATTGAGTCGAGAATAACAATGGATAATAGGAATTTGAAAAAACGCTGTAAAATGCAGACCATTATTCTGCACCAAATAAAACCCCCTTGACGAGCCAGCCTACCCGCTTGCAAAAAACCTACAGGAGAAATTGTTATGACCATCGAAGTTGGAAAACCCGCCCCTGATTTCGTGCTGAATGACCAGCATGACAAGCCCCGATCTCTCAAGGAATTTCGCGGCAAGGACGTGATCATCTACTTTTATCCCAAGGACAACACGCCCGGATGCACAAAACAAGCATGCAATTTCAGAAATATCTGGAAAGATATTCTCGCAACCGGTGCTGTCGTGCTCGGAGTTTCACCCGACAACCCAAAATCACACACCAAGTTCATCAGTAAACATGAACTGCCATTTGACCTTTTGTGCGATCCCGACATGTCAATGATGACCGAATACGATGCCTACAGGGAAAAAATGCTCTATGGGATCAAAAGACTCGGGGTAATTCGTTCAACCATATGGATTGGCCCCGACGGCAATGTTGTCAAGCACTGGAAAAAAGTCGGTGCCATGTCAGACCACCCAGACCGTGTTCTCAAGGCCCTTGCCGACAAATAGTTCGCTTACCTGTCCTGTTTGACAATTGCGAGCATCCGCACAAGCGCATGATGGATGGACTGGATTCGGATTGACTTGCGGTCCCCGGCAAACAGCATTCGCTCGACACTGACTGCAGAATCCGGGGCTGCCCAGCCGAAACAGACCGTGCCCACAGGCTTGTCACTGGAACCTCCGCCCGGACCTGCAATGCCTGTAATGGCAATGCTGTAATCGGCGAGTGCGGCCTTTTGCGCTCCTTGGCTCATGGCCGCAGCGACCTCAAGGCTGACTGCACCATGAGCGATAAACAGTTCCTCTGGGATGCCGACCAGGTCGGTTTTCGCCTGATTGGTGTAGGTGACAAACGAGCAGTGAAACCACTCGGAACTGCCCGGAACCATGGTCAGGGCAAAAGCAACTCCACCCGCAGTGCATGATTCCACGGCTGTGATGGTCTGCCCTTTTGCAACCAGAGAGTCACCGATTCCTGAACTCAGTTCAAACAGTGAATCCAGTTCAGAATCGCTGAGCATGCGGATCAGTTTTTCGCCCCGTCTACTGCAGCTTCCGGTTGAGGGATGATGCAGAATCGATGGGGACGAAATCACCCGATACCGATCCCTGCATTTCATATCCCATGGACTGAACAATTAAACGGGCAGAATTATTCAACACCCGGGTTTCATAAAACACTTGTATCTCGTCAAGAGTCAGTTCAGTGATCCTGCTGGCCAGTTTCTCCCGGGTATCAAAGTCAAATTCTTTCAGATCGATTTCCTGCCACAACCTCGAAGTCCGGTCGGATAATTTCAGTGGCTTTCTCAGAATTCGAGTGATCAGACCGACCTTGATTTTTTCGAATTCGTCCATCGACATATTCTCGAGATAGCTTCTGGCGTTTGCCAGAAATTCATCATACAGGCCGAGCATCTCCCCAGGCGGGTATGTGGAACTTTGAGAAGCAAGAAACAGGCCGGGAGTCCGCTCAATATTCAATGATCCCGAAAACACGAGATACCCAACCTCGTTGACAGTGCGGATCTGGTTATAGAACCGGGGTCTTAGAATTCGGGCAAGCAGGGCCATCTTTGAGCGTTCATCCAGTGAACTGCTGAAGCCCTGAAAGTACACGGACAGCGAAGCATCAGAATGATCAATATCAACAGAGCGAAGCCACGGCCTGTTCCGGTCAAGCGCCCTTAATTCAAGTCTTGGGGTATTCGCCTTGGGCTGATGCCTTGATATCAATTCGGACACCATCTGAGCATTCTGCAAACTGGACTCAGAACTCACGTCACCATGAGAAAGCATTACCACCTGCATATCCCGATAAAAACGCTTCAGAAAATCCTGCATGGATTCCCTGTCGGCCTTCTCAAGCGCGGCCAGACGTTCATTTTCTGTCCAGTACGGAACCATCAGAATCCGGTAAAGCTCATGAATGGACTGATTGGCAGGAGTATCGCGAAATATATTCTTCAGTCCACGCTCAACACTCTGGCTAACAATTTCAAAGTTCTGCTGTCCTAAATCAGGATTCATCAATGCATCCAGAATTACTTTCAGCAAATCAGCCTGAGGACTTTCATAGCCGGAAATCTTTAATGTTACCCCTCGATAATGTGAAAACAATTCATAGCCAATGCCGGCAAGATACGCATCGTAAACAATATCGCTGAGTTGATCGATAACAAGCTGTACATATAACTCGGTCATGATCCTGTCGCCAGGACCCTGATTGGATACCGGGGACATGAAGGTGACATACAGGTTTGCCCTGGGACCTCCAAATTCAGCATCGTATTGATGCCACAGATCAATGCCATGCTGATTGTCCAGTCTGACCGGCATTGTGGAAGCCTCTTGATCATCGAGCAGCTCCAGTCGTGCCGGAATGAATCGATTTGGGCCGGGCATTGCCAGCAACGGATCACGCCCCACATCTGACCAGCGCTGAATCAGCGTATTGTCAATAGAATAAAGCCGATGCTGGACGTCGTAATATTCACTCGCCTGATCTGTCTCGAGATCGGGTGCAACAACTCGCATATTCACATTCTGTGGGTTCAGATAGTCCAGTAATTCCCGAATTCGTTCTGGATCGTACTGTTCCATGAGATAGGGCCCGCTCAGGACATCTTCATGCGGATAACGCTGCAGTCTTGACGACAGGGACTGTGCCAGCCTTCCCTGATCTATTTCCTGGGCATACCTGAAAGCTATTTGCCCCAGTTTTGCCTGCTCATCAAAGCGCCACTCTTCGATTCCCCCTTCCCGTATCAGATTGATTGTCCTGAACAGGAATTCGCCAATGCTCGCGATTTCATCCAGCCCTTCTTGAGTGAGACCCATCGATACAGAAAAGCTGCCCTGAACCCGGTCCATGAACTCAGGACCGGCTTTCAATGACTCAACCCACCCCTTCTGTTTGAGCACGTCAAACAAGGATCCCGGCCCCTCGTGACCCAGCAAATGCGAAAGATAGCCAAGAGGGCTGGATTGATACTCTGTATAGGTGGATGGAACCGGGAACGAGAAACTCAGACTGTAAACCTCTTTCTCCGGTATCGCATCTATCCTTGCGGGCATTAAACCCCGATTGAAGTACGGCTGCTCATGGCGCGGCTGTTCCACCCCATTATTATTAATGTCCGAGAACTTGGCAATCACCAGCTCCTCCAGCTTATCCAGAGAGTCCCTGCCAACCACGGCGAGAGCCATCAAATTCGCCGAATAGTATTTCTCATAGAACATGAGCATCCTTTCTCTGGCAGACAGCGTTTCCCGATCCCTCAATGTTTCCAGCGTACCCACGGTAAACCTGGAGGAGGGATGCGCTGGATTCAGCCACTTCTTTTGCACGTCCCACAGACGCCGGAATTCATCTTTCTTCAGGGACAGGTACTCCGACTGGATGATTGAGCGTTCGCTATCGACCAGATCAGGATTGAACAATGGCTCAAGAAAAAACCGGGAAAACCGATCCAGGGCAGGCTCGAGATGCTCGGCTCCGACACTGAAGTAGTAGTTGGTGTGCGCATAGGAGGTATAGGCATTGGTGGTGCCACCATGCGTATTGATATAGGCTTGATATTCACCGGATTCCGGATACTTGCGAGTGCCGAGAAACAGCATGTGCTCCAGAAAATGAGCCAATCCCGGCCAGCCATCAGGATCCGACCCGGAACCGACATTGACATCCAGGGAAACGCCAGCCTTGTCTGCTGATGGGTCGCTGACCAGCAATACCTTCATGGCATTGTCCAGGACCAGGTAACGGTATTCCTTGTCGTCTTGTGGACTCTTGGAAATATCCGCCCAGGCAATTGAAGACAGGGATAGCGCCAAAATGATATGGCCGAACTTACGCTTCATGGAGGATATGGTTATCCGGATAATGCAAACCGTTGCCAGTGAATGTGGCGTCCCCAAGGGGATTCGAACCCCTGTTGCCGCCGTGAAAGGGCGATGTCCTAGGCCAACTAGACGATGGGGACCGTCCAAAACCCGTGTCACATTCAATTCGGGTTTTACTGGTGGAGCCAGGCGGGATCGAACCGCCGACCTCAACACTGCCAGTGTTGCGCTCTCCCAGCTGAGCTATGGCCCCAAGGATTGGGTATTCTATTCATGACATTGCAACTAATCAAGAAAAAAATCACATGATCAGCCATCATGAGGGAGATATTTTCCCTGTTCAAGATAGTCGATGAATAACCGGGTACGCTTTATCGTCTCCGTTGACCCCAGCAGAGCCAGCGTTGCATCAATCGAAGGGGTCTGATCGGATCCTGAAATTGCAATTCTCAACGGCTGGGCCAGGCGAGGAAACTTCATTCCTTCTGCTTTCACATATGCTTTCAAGACATTGCCGACGGATTCCTGAGTCCAGGGTTCTAGACGTGAAAAGACCTTGTTAATTCCCTCAAGCAGTGCGGAAGTCATTTTATCACAATGCCTGGCTATAGCCGCTGCATTGTATTGATCTATCGGCCTGTAAAAATACTCGGACTGATCAGCAATCTCGACAAGAGTCGATGCACGTTCTTTAACCAGCTTCATGACAGACCGAAGATAAGGACCACTCTCAATATCGATATGCCGTAACGTCATGATTTTTCTTACTTCCGGCATTAGGGCATCGATTGACGACTGAACAATATAATGTCGGTTGATCCACAGCAGTTTTTCCATATCGAAGCCGGCTGAAGACTTATTGACCTGCCGCAAGTCAAAATACCGGATCATCTCTTCTCTCGAGAAAATCTCCTGATCGCCATGGGACCACCCCAGGCGAACCAGGTAATTGATCAATGCCTCAGGCAAAATGCCACGGTCTCGGTAGTCAAGAACACTCACATCCCCATTGCGTTTGGACAGGCGCTTGCGGTCAGAACCAAGAATTAGAGGCACATGGGCAAATTCCGGCAGCTCATGGCCCAAGGCCCTGAAAATATTGATCTGGCGAAACGTGTTGTTGATGTGGTCCTCACCCCGAATCACGTGCGAAATATTCATGTCCATATCATCAACCACAACGGCGAGGTTATAGGTTGGCATGCCATCGCTGCGCTCCAGAACCAGATCATCCAGTTCTTCGTTTTGAACCGACACTGGTCCCCGTATTCGATCGTTAAACGTGACTGACCCCGAAAGCGGATTCTTGAACCGGACGACATAATTCCGGCCTGTCCTGCTCTCCAAGCCCAACTCTCGACAGTGTCCGTCATATCGTGGCTTGATGCCATTCTGCCTCTGATGGTTTCGAAGTTCTTCCAGTCTATCGGGAGTACAGGAGCAATAATAGGCATCGCCCTGCTCAAGCAGTTGCTGTACAACTTCCTTATAGCGATCAAGCCGTTGAGTCTGGTAATGCGGCCCCTCATCCCAGTCCAGTCCGAGCCACTCCATTGCCGAGACAATTGCATTGATCGCTTCATCGGTTGAACGCTGCCGGTCGGTATCTTCAATGCGAAGAACCAGTTTGCCGCCGGAATTGCGGGCGAACAGCCAGTTGAACAAGGCAGTTCGCGCCCCGCCAAGATGCAGGTATCCCGTCGGACTCGGGGGAAATCTCGTTACAACTTGCATGGGAAGCAGGGATTTCTGATTGATGCAGAGATTGTCGATTCTGGAAAACTGGTCGGGGTGAGAGGATTTGAACCTCCGACCACCGCAACCCCATTGCGGTGCGCTACCAGGCTGCGCTACACCCCGAAATTGAATGCTTCGATTATTCGAATAACAAGGACTTGATGAAAAAAACCAGTTATTCAATAAGATTCCTGATTTCTTTCAATTCAGATATCAACCAGGAAAGTGGCTCTTCATCACCGTTTGCTTCTATTCGACCATCGCTCGGCTTGGTTTTTGTCTTCGGGTCCATTGCTTCATTCAAGTCCAGCTGGGTACGGGCACCATTGATCGTGTAGCCCTCTACATGCAGAAGATGCCGTATCTGGCGAATAAGCTTGACTTCATGGAGCTGGTAGTAGCGGCGATTTCCTCTTCGCTTGACCGGCTTGAGATGAGGGAATTCCTGCTCCCAATAACGCAATACATGTGGCTTTACTTCACATAGTCTGCTGACCTCTCCGATCGCGAAATAGCGTTTCGCAGGGATCGGTGGGAGATCGAAGCCTTTTGCGTCTAGCATGGAAAGTTAGCCGGTCTTTAGTTTCTCAGATAACGCTACCGTATTGTCCAAGACCCTGTTCTTCAGCTTCTGGCTGGCGCGAAAGGTAACTACCCGTCTTGCAGAAACCGGAATCTCAACTCCTGTTTTCGGGTTGCGTCCGGGCCGTGGATTCTTGTCACGCAAACTGAAAGTACCAAACCCGGATAGCTTTACCGGCACTCCACTTTCCAGAGAGACTCGAATCTCCTCGAAAAATAACTCTACGAAATCTTTTGCCTCACGTCTATTGAAACCAACCTCATTAAACAAGGCTTCAGTTAACTCAGCTTTGGTAACCGTCATTTTTTGTTCTACTGGAATATATTGTTTTCAGGAGTGACAATGATAAACAATTCAAACCGGAATTTCCAAAAGTTTGAAAGTTCATTCACGAAGTTTTACGTTGATTCTGGCTTTCAGGTCCCGAATGATTTTCCCGATCAGATCGTCAATCTCATGGGCGGTAAGGTTGCCTAAATTTGACTGAAAAGTCAATCCAAAAGCCATGCTTTTTGCATTCCGGCTTAGATTTCCACCTCTGAATACATCAAACAGGATTACATTCTTGAGAAGGCTTCCAGCTGAAGACTTGATTTGGTCCTCGATGAATTGAACTTCAACTTGTTCTTCTACCACCAAAGCCAGGTCACGATGAACTGGCGGGTAGTGCGATACATCGACAAATCGAGGCAGTTCCGCATGCAGTAAATGCTGCATGACCACCTCAAGCATGAATAAATCTGCTTCGATATCGAACTGCCTGGCATGGGCTGGATGCAGCTTGCCCATCAACCCGATCAATTGACCCCCTATCAGAATTTCAGCTCCCTGCCCCGGTTGAAAAACCGGGCGGTCACTCGGCTTGAAAATCAGCGAAGACGAATCTCTCGTCAATGAAAATGCACTGATCAGATCACCCTTGAGATCAAAAAAGTCGACCGGTGTTTCTGTTGCAGCCCATTGACGCGGCTTGACAGGTCCACAGACAACCGCAGACAACATCCTTGTTTCATGGTGATCCTGGGAACCTTTCTGTCCAGCCTCAAAAACAGTGCCCACCTCAAACAAGCGAACTCGTTTTTCCTGTCGACTTACATTGTTGCCGACCGCCTCAAGCAAACCCGGCCACAGGCTTTTTCGCATCACCGACATATTCTCGGCAATCGGGTTTTTAATCTTGATCGCAGAACTCTGGCCGGGTATCAGGCGATCCTGGACAGCCGGATCGACAAAACTGTAGGTCACCGCCTCGTGGTAGCCCAGAGCCTGCATTCTGAGCTTGACGTCATGAACCGGGATACTGGTTTCCTCCTTGTCCTTGATGCCCGGCAAGAATGTGCGAACGCGGGGTTGAATGGCATCGAAACCAAAGCAGCGACCCACTTCCTCAACCAGATCGTAGGCGTTTTGTATGTCAAAACGCCAGCTTGGGGCGGTTGTAAGCCAGCCTTCCCGAGTCAGTTCAACCGTGAAACCGAGATTGCGCAGAATCGATTCCGTCATATTCGGGTTGATTGAATCTCCAAGAACCCGTTCAAGGTCAGAGGGCTTGAGCATGATTCGATCATGTCGTGGCAAGTCCTGTTCACTGGCAACATCCACCAACGGACCAGCACTGCCGCCTGCAATGCCCATGATCAGGTCTGAGGCCATTTCCATAGCCTTTACCTGGATATCAGTATCGACTCCACGCTCGAAACGATATGACGCATCGGTCTGCATGCCCAGTTCGCGGGCTTTTCCGCGAATCGCATCGGGCGAGAAAAAGGCGGACTCCAGGAAAATTGTTTCAGACTCATTGGTAATCGCGGTATCGGCTCCACCCATAATGCCGGCGAGTGCAATCGCATGCCCATGATCCGCAATCACCAGATAATCGGCATCCAGCTTGACTTCTTTCCCGTCAAGCAAGCGCAAGCGCTCGTCCTGAGCTGCCATCCGTACACATACTCCACCCCGGATTTTGGTCTTGTCGAAAGCATGCATCGGTTGACCAAGCTCGTGCATGACATAGTTGGTGACGTCAACAACTGGATTAATGCTGCGCATGCCGGACCGTCGAAGTCGCTCAACAATCCAGTCGGGGGTTTTCCGGGAATAGTTCACTCCCTTCAGAACCCGCCCGACATATCGCGGGCACTCCCGGGTTGCCACGACATCGACAGGCAGAACATCGTCAATGTCTTCAGCAGCCCTGTTGATTGGCAAGGGCTGAGCGGCTAGGCCATGAATTTCCGCAACCTCTCGTGCAATTCCGAGCATGCTCAGGCAATCACCGCGATTGGGGGTCAGTTCAAACTCAATGACCGGCTCGGACAGCTTCAAATACTCCACTACGCCCAGACCGACCGGAGCGTCATGATCAAACTCGATGATCCCCTCGCTGTCAGTATCCAGCCCCAATTCCATGGCCGAGCAGAGCATTCCCTGAGATTCACTGCCTCGTATGCTGGCTGCCTCCACCTGCATGTTAGGCAGAACGGCGCCGGCTTGAGCACAGGCTGTGACCAGGCCTTTACGAGCATTGGGAGCGCCGCAAACAATTGATAGCCTGTCATCCCCGCCAATGTCAACCTCGCAAATCCGCAGACGCTCCGCATTCGGATGCTCAGCGCAAGAGATAATTCGACCAATGACAACATTGGCATGGTCCGATAATGCACCGGCTGGTTCTACCCGGGCTACTTCAAGACCTGCCAGGGTCAGCTGCTCTGCCAGTTTCTCTACATTGCCGGGTTCAACCCATTGCTTCAGCCACGAAACACATGCGCGCATGATGCTTGCCCCTAGAACTGACGCAGAAAAGACAGTTCACTATTGAAAAAATAGCGAAGGTCACTAACCCCGTACCTCAACATGGAAAGTCTCTCTATGCCCATTCCAAACGCATAGCCGGTGTACTTTTCGGGATCAACTTTGCCATGCTTCAGCACCTCGGGATGCACCATCCCGCAACCCAGAACTTCAATCCAGCCCGTGTACTTGCAAATTCGACACCCTTCACCACCGCAAAACACGCAGCCCATGTCAACCTCTGCCGATGGCTCTGTAAAGGGAAAGTAGGATGAGCGAAAACGCACCTTGGGCTCGGCCTCGAAGAATTCATGAATGAAATGGATAATTACGCCTTTCAAATCGGCAAAGGTCACATCCGAATCCACCGACAGCCCTTCCAACTGATGAAACATCGGGGTATGGGTGACATCCGAATCACAGCGGAAAACCTTGCCCGGAGCAATGATCCTGATTGGCGGTTCATGTTCTTTCATGAACCGCACCTGCACTGGCGAGGTATGCGTTCTCAAAAGAACATGATCGCTGACATAGAACGTATCATGCATCGCCCGGGCCGGATGATCGGCCGGAATGTTGAGCGCTTCAAAATTGTAGTAATCGTTCTCGATCTCAGGACCTTCCACCGTATTGAATCCAAGCCGGTCGAAGATCTGCTCCATCCGCCGCAAAGACCGTGAAATCGGATGTATGGAGCCGATTGTGCCGGCACGCCCCGGCAATGTGACGTCAATCGACTGATCGCGGAATTGCCGGTTCAGCGATTTTTGCTCGAGACATTCATGCCTTGCTTGAATCTGCTCGGCAATTTGAGCCTTGACAAGGTTTACAGCTTGACCAAAGCTCTTGCGTTCCTCGGCTGGCAGAGAACCAATTCGCTTGAGCTGTTCGGTGACAATCCCATTCTTGCCCAGGTATTGAACCTTCACCGTTTCAAGATCGGTCAACGAATCTGCATGTTCGATCGCTTCCGCGGCCGAATTCCCTATAGACTGTAATGAGCCTTCAGCAGACATTGGAGATTTGAAACTGCTTGCGTGCTGCAAATTACTGGGCCGGAATCAGGACTGAGTGCCAACAGATGATATGGCCCTTGTTGCCAGCAATGCGTTAGCAGCGGGTACGACTGGAACTATTGTGCCTCAGCCAAGGCCTGCTTGGCCCGGTCTGCCAGTTGCTTGAATGCCGGCTGATCGTTAATCGCAAGATCTGACAATACCTTGCGGTCCAGCTCGATCTCCGCCAGTTTCAAGCCGGATATAAAGCGACTGTAGCTGATATCGTGCTGTCTTGCCGCCGCATTGATCCGCACCACCCACAACGATCGCATCTGGCGCTTTCGCTGGCGGCGATCACGATAGGCATACTGTCCCGCCCGATCAACGGCCTGCTTGGCAACCTTGAATGTTCTACTGCGAGCGCCTCGGTATCCTTTTGCTTGATCGAGAACCTTTTTGTGTCGTGATCGAGCGACAACACTTCGTTTTACTCTAGTCATGGCAACTCCTTAGTGATTTGGAAGCAATCGACGCACAGCACTGTGGTCAGCAGAATGAACCAATTGAGCAGAACGCAAATGTCGCTTGCGCTTCGTGGATTTCTTGGTCAGGATGTGATTGTGATGCGACTGTGATCGCTTGAATTTACCGGATGCAGTGCGCTTGAAGCGTTTTGCGGCACCCCGGTTAGTCTTTATTTTCGGCATGTGTTTCTACTCCAGAATCAACAACGGCTGGTCCGTTTTCATTCATGCGATTGCAGTTCTGGATATGACTGCTTCTCGCTCTTTGGCATTAGCGGAGGTTCCGACTGTCCTCCCCCATCGATTATTCGGCTTATCGTTTTGGTGTCAGTATCATCACCATCTGACGGCCTTCCATCTGTGCATGCTGCTCAACTTCGGAAATCGGATCAAGATCATTTCGCACCCGGTCAAGCATCTCGATTCCAAGTTCCTTGTGCGCCATTTCCCGGCCTCTGAATCGCATTGTGACCTTGGCCTTGTTCCCGGAATTCAGAAATTCAGTCAATTTTCGAACCTTGACATCATAATCGCCAACATCGGTTCCCGGCCTGAACTTGATTTCCTTGACCGCCATCTGCTTCTGCTTTTTCTTGGCATCCTGTCGACGCTTGCTCTCGTTATACAGGTATTTCCCGTAGTCCATGAGCCGACATACAGGGGGATCTGAGTTGGGAGCTATTTCTACAAGGTCAACTCCGACTTCATCGGCAGCTTCAAGTGCCTCTGGCAACGGGACAATTCCCACTTGCTGACCATCAAATTGAATTAGGCGAATCGGGTCGTGGGTAATCTGATCGTTTACCCTTAACTGTTTTTGTCTTGCTATTTCAGTATTCCTCGCAAAGTTTAGATGTGTGGATTATATAACATTCATTTCGACACAATATGCCCAAAACGCATCCATTTTCAGGATAATCAGGATTCAGACAGGCAATCCGAAGCAAACTGCTCAATGGTCATGGCACCCGAGTCGCGGCCATCCAGGGTTCTCACGGAAATGGTATTGGCATCGAGCTCCTGATCGCCCACAATCAGCAGATACGGAACCCGCTGGAGCGTGTGCTCGCGGATTTTATATCCGATTTTTTCATTTCTCAAGTCGGCAACAGCCCTGAATTTCCGTGCTTCCAGCTGTTTTGCAATGGATCCGGCATAATCGCGCTGACGATCAGTAATATTCATGACAACTGCCTGAACCGGTGCAAACCAGACCGGAAACCTGCCCTCCCAGTGTTCAATCAGAATGCCAATAAACCTTTCAAACGTGCCCAGCACTGCCCGATGCAGCATCACTGGCGAGCGCTTCTCGCCCTGTTCGTCAATATAGTGGGCACCGAGTCTTTCCGGCATCGAAAAATCAACCTGCATGGTTCCGCACTGCCAGACCCTGCCTATGCTGTCACGAAGCGAAAATTCGATTTTCGGGCCATAAAATGCTCCTTCGCCGGGGTTTTCTTCCCAGGGAAGCTGCTTGCAGTCCAATGCATCCGCCAGTGCCTTTTCAGCCGCATCCCAGACTTCATCGCTACCCACCCGATTTGCTGGTCGCGTCGAGAGCCGGTAGAGCGTTTCGGTAAATCCAAACTTTTCATAGACATGATGCAGGAAATCAATAAATTCCGATACCTCGCTCTGGATTTGATTCTCAGTGCAGAAAATATGGCCGTCATCCTGGACAAACGCCCTGACCCGCATCAAGCCGTGCAATGCCCCGGATAGCTCATTGCGATGGCATGAGCCAAACTCGCAAAACCGCAACGGCAAGTCCCGATAGCTTTTCAGTCCCTGATTGTAAATCTGGACATGGCCCGGACAGTTCATGGGCTTCAAGGCGAAAGCCCGCCCTTCCGATTCAACCGAAAACATGTCGCTCGCAAACTTGTCGGCATGCCCCGACTTCTCCCACAAGGAAAAATCGATAACTTCAGGCGTGTTGAGCTCGCGATAGCCGCGTTTTTTCTGTTCATCCCGCATGTACTGCTGCAAAGTCTGATACAGCGTCCATCCACGAGGGTGCCAGAATACCATGCCCGGCGCCTCTTCCTGAAAATGAAAAAGGTCAAGCTGACGGCCAATTCGCCGGTGGTCCCGTTTTTCTGCTTCCTCGATTTGCCGAAGATGCGCTTTCAGCTGCTTTTTGTCGGCCCAGGCTGTGCCGTAAATTCTCTGCAGCACCTCGCTTGACGGGTCGCCGCGCCAGTATGCACCGGACATCTTGGTTAGCTTGAACGCCTTGAGATGCCCGGTATTCGGCACGTGCGGACCACGGCAGAGATCAATGAAGTCTCCTTGTGCATACATGGACAACTCCTCATCCTCGGGTATGGAGCGGATAATGTCAGCCTTGTATTCCTCGCCCATGCCCTGGAAAAACTCGATCGCTTCGGAGCGCCCCATGACATTCCGGTCAATGTTCAACTCCTGACTGGCCAGTTCTGACATTCTCTGTTCAATTTCCCCCAAATCCTGTTCGGAAAACCCGCCCGGATAATGAAAGTCATAGTAGAAGCCATCGGCAATCACGGGACCAATGGTGACCTGGGCAGTCGGATAGAGCTGCTTGACAGCCTGAGCCAGCAGGTGTGCTGTGGAATGACGAATGATCTCCAGACCCTCTTCGTCCCTGGCGGTCAGGATTTGCAATTCGCAGTCATCGGCGAGCCGGGTTCGAACATCGAGCAGAGAACCCCCGATTTTTCCGGCAAGCGCCGCTCTGCCAAGCCCAGGCCCTATGTCGAAGGCAACATCGGCAATGGCAACTGGATGTTCGTAGTTCAGAACCGAACCGTCGGGAAGTGCAATTTTCGGCATGAGTTGGACTCCTACGTTACAGTGGCGCCCCATACCAAAGAGCGCATGTTTCAGTCAAAAAACCTGAAAGCATCGGCTATTGTCTGTTTTTTGTACCAGTTCAGGACAATCAGCGAGCTCAGCGAAATTCATTCAGTTTTAGTTCATCGGTAGGCACGAGTGGATTCGAACCACCGACCCCCACCATGTCAAGGTGGTGCTCTAACCAACTGAGCTACGCGCCTTTGCCAGGTTTCGGAGTGTATACACTCTGTGCCTGAAGTGCAATAATTTTGATGCCGGATTGATCAAGACAATCCATGTTTTTTCTCATTTCAGGTTTTTTTCGGTTGATTATGCACCCCACTCATTGGTATATTCACGCATGTTTATTAAATGTTCGGGTTCCAGAAGCGCCAATCGAATATGGTTACGCAGTAGCGGTTTTCCGTTTATTGCCTGAATGCAAAACCCCAACAAGTAACTTTTTGATTCACGAACCGGAAGAGGTTCGATAATCCAAGACGGCAAAGCCGTAGTTGACAATCAGGACTAAACTCGCGACAGAGTTGATTCGGAGTCCATCAATATAGAGAACACACAGGTTCTGTAATACGAAGATTCGCAGGTAGCCAGATCAAGCCGGACACGTCCCAACTGGAACTGAATGAAATCTGTACGCCATAATATACTGAAAATAATCATATATTTGGAATAAATACCTCCAGCAAGTACTTGTTGATGCCCAGCGGGCCTCATACGAATAGCCACGATGATCAGGCGATATCCTGAATTGGCTGCATTGCTGTTATTGATGACGCCCTCCTGATACCGAGTCTTGAACCGTATCCGGTTCTGGCACGGCGCCGATCGAGAATTATCTTGGTCAGCGGCTTTCCGTCCCTAGACATTATCGTCCTCATGAAGTCGCCGACTTCTTCAATCCGTGAGTCTGAACCTATTGGATTGAGGACAAAGCAATGAAAAGAATACTCATCAACGGCACTTATTCCGAAGAGATCCGAGTAGCGATCGTTAATGGAAGAACGCTGTTCAATCTCTACATCGGACCCTCTGACGCCATAACTAAAGTGGGCAATATATACAAGGGGGTCATTACCAAAGTCGAACACAGTCTCGATGCCTGTTTTGTCAGTTATTCCCAGGGCAAGCAGGGCTTTCTGCCTTTCAAGCAAATATCCGACGAGTTGCTGCATGACAACAAGGGCGAAAGGCAGCTAGGGGATTCAAAGCCTGCACACGGCTTGCAGGAGGGCATGGAAGTGATCGTCCAGGTTGACAAGGACGAGCGCGGCGAGGGGGCTGTCCAGAAAGGCGCGACCCTGACCACGATTATCGCCTTGCCGGGCAACTATTTCGTATTGAGGCCCAACAATCAAAAAAGCGGCGGCATATCCAGAACCATTGAAGCCGCCAGCCGCGCAGACGTAAGGGAAAACCTGAAACAGCTGGATATGGACTCCAAGCATGCCTTGATTGCACGAACCGAGAGTGCCGGGAAAACCGTTGATGAGCTGCAGTGGGATCTGGATTTTCTGACTCGGCTCTGGAATCTCATTGAACAGGCCGCGAACAGTTCCAAGGCGCCATTCCTTATTTACAAACAGGATGATCTGATCACTCAAACCCTGCGTGATCACCTGGGCAAGGATGTCGAAGAGCTGATTGTCGACGATGAAGAGATTTATGAGCGCATAGAGCGGTATATCCGGCAGGTCATGCCAGACAAGAAGGTTGAGCTCAAACTGCACCGAGGCAAAGTGCCGCTGTTTACGAAATACAAGATTCAGGATCAGGTTAATAGCGTTTTCAATCGTAAAATCAATTTGCCCTCCGGCGGCTATTTGATTTTCGACTCTACCGAAGCCCTGCTATCCGTCGATGTCAACTCTGGCAAGGCCACGAAGGGGGCGGGCATGGAAGAGACCGCCTTGCAGACCAATCTCGAAGCAGTCGAGATGCTTGCCGACCAGCTGAGGCTGCGTGATCATGGCGGGTTGATCGTTGCTGACCTCATCGACATGAGCAACAAAAGCAACCGGGCCCTGGTGGTAAGGGAACTGAAGAGCAAGCTGCGAGTAGACAGGGCAAAAACCCTGGTTGGCGGCATATCCGAATTTGGATTGCTGGAAATGTCCAGACAGCGTTTGCGTACGTCGCTTGCCGATACGAATCACCATTTTTGCGATAAATGCCATGGTACCGGGCTTGTTCAGACAGTGGAAGCGTCAACCATCAGTCTACTCCGCAGAATCGAGGAAAGCGCCTATAAGCCAATGGTCTCTGAGGTTCAGTGCAGGGTGCCCACAGACATTGCAATTTACCTGGTCAATGAAATGAATCCCGAGCTTGATCGACTCAGACTCAAATTTGGGTGCAAGATAGTCATTGTTCCAGAAGACAACATATTCGATTGCGAAATCAATGTGAAGACCGTTGACTACAAGGGAACCAGCCCGAGCGAGGATCAGATGAGTTTTGAAATCCCGCATGACTCCCGAGTCAGCAATCAGAAGGTCAAGCAAATGCTGCGGCAAAAAGACACGGAGAAGGCCGTCATTGGTTCAGAGCACATGGACTTGATTTCATCCCCCAAACCCCAGAATCGAGCAGGGTCGGAACAACAGAAATCAGGTTTTCTGAAATTTGTCTCGGGATTGATGTCTCCATTCAAGTCCGACGAAACCACGGGCAAGAAGCCATCCGCCAAGCAAGGCAAACCACCAGCGAAAACCAAAAAGCAGACGAAGGCTGCCGGAGTTCATCCACAGGCTGGTCAACAGAAACGCAAGCAGGCAACCTCAGCGGGGCAGAAGCAACAATCCGTCAAGGGAAAACAGAAACAGCAAGCCAGCAAACCTCAGCAGGGCAAGCAGGCATCTGGAAAAAAGCGGGATGGCGCCAACATCAGGCCAAGCCAGGGTGTACAGGCAAAGAACAGGCCTCAAGGTGACCAGGGCAGAACGAAAAGAGAGCAAAAGCCGACAAGTCCCCAACAGGACATGGAACCGGATGCGAATGCGGGAAACCCGCGAATCAAGACAATGCCTGCGGATTCACAAAAGCCCAAGCCAGAGAATCCACCTCAGGAAAAGGCAAATCAAGGTTCAAAATCGAAACCAGTAAAACAAGGGGTGCCTCGCAAGCCGCAATCTCCCAGAAACCGGAATACTGGACAAAAACCAAAGCAGCATGGTGCTCATGTTGGCGTGATTGTGTCCGTTGAAGATATACCGGAGGATATTCCAGACGATATTGGCAACAGGATTTAATCTGTATAGAGATTTTTTACGTTGGAGCAAGTTTCCGGTGCTTTTTTCCAAACCTTTTCCTAATTACCACTAATCATAAGCCGAGTTTCAGGAGTTTTTCCGGCATGGGCGGC
>JAPOSW010000115.1 GCA_026709505.1 Gammaproteobacteria bacterium
CAAACGACGATATGCCTGCTTGATTTCCTTATCGCCGGCATTGCGATCTACCTCGAGGGTTTCATAATAATCTCGTTTGGACATCGATGTTCGACCTGATACATCAAGGCGGAGGTACACTCCGCCTTGATAATTGCTTCGGATTTACACTGAAAACAACATTACGAATTTTTCTTGTCGTCGTCGACCTCTTCGAATTCAGCATCAACAACATCGTCAGAACTCGACTTTTCGGGTTCGTTCGCCGTCTCGCTGCCCTGTTGCGCCGCCTGTGCAAACAGCGAGCTTGAAACCTCAGTCACCGCTTGAATTTTCGACGTAATGTCCTCGATATTTTCACTCTTGATCGATTCTTCCAGCGCAGACAAGGCATCCTCGACCTTGGTTTTTTCCTCTGAACTGATTTTGTCGCCAACTTCATCAAGCTGCTTGCGAGTTGAATGGGCTATTGCTTCAGCCTGATTGCGAGTGTCGGCCAGTTCTCTCGCTTTCTTGTCTTCTTCAGCATGCTCTTCGGCATCTCGAACCATCCTTTCTATCTCTTCATCGGACAAGCCTGAACTCGACTTGATCACGATTTGGTTTTCCTTGCCGGTAGCCTTGTCCTTTGCCGAAACATTCAAAATGCCATTGGCATCAATATCAAAAGACACGTCAATTTGCGGGATGCCGCGCGGGGCTGACCTGATCTCAGTCAGGTCAAAGCGGCCCAGTGTCTTGTTTCCGCTGGCCATCTCACGTTCGCCTTGCAAAACATGCACGGTCACAGCCGACTGATTGTCTTCAGCCGTCGAGAAAACCTGGCTCGCATTGGTTGGTATCGTGGTGTTCTTTTCGACCAGCTTGGTCATCACGCCGCCCAATGTTTCAATGCCCAGCGACAGAGGGGTAACGTCCAGCAGCAGAACATCCTTGACATCGCCACCCAGTACGCCGCCCTGAATTGCTGCACCTACAGCAACGGCTTCGTCCGGGTTCACATCACGCCGCGGCTCCTTCCCAAAGAAATTCTCGACGGCTTCGTGTACTTTCGGCATGCGGGTCTGCCCTCCAACCAAAATGACGTCATTGATGTCGGAGGGCTTGAGGCTGGCATCCTTCAAAGCGGTCCGGCAGGGTTCCAGAGTTTGCTTGATCAAGTCATCAACCAGATTTTCCAGCTTGGCACGAGTCAGCTTCATGTTTAGGTGCTTGGGGCCGCTTGAATCCGCAGTTATGTAAGGCAGATTGATTTCAGTCTGGCTGCTGGACGACAATTCAATCTTGGCCTTTTCAGCACCTTCCTTGAGGCGCTGCATGGCCAATGGATCGCCACGCAGGTCCATGCCCTGATCCTTCTTGAATTCATCGGCCAGATAATCAATCAAGCGGCGGTCAAAATCCTCACCGCCCAGGAATGTATCGCCATTGGTAGACAGCACCTCGAATTGATGCTCGCCTTCAATTTCGGCAATTTCAATCACGGACACGTCAAAGGTCCCGCCACCAAGATCGTACACAACGATCTTGCGATCGCCCTTGGATTTATCCATGCCATAGGCCAATGCGGCCGCAGTCGGCTCATTGATAATCCTCTTGACTTCCAGGCCTGCGATTTTGCCTGCGTCCTTGGTTGCCTGGCGTTGCGAATCATTGAAGTAGGCCGGTACGGTGATTACCGCTTCTGTAACTTTTTCGCCAAAATAGTCTTCGGCGGTCTGCTTCATTTTCTGAAGTATACGGGCCGAAATTTCCGGCGGCGCCATGCCCTTGCCGCCCGCCTCAACCCAAGCATCGCCATTCTTCGCCTTGGTGATTTTGTAGGGCATCAAATCAATATCCCGTTGTACGACATCCTCATCGAACTTCCTTCCAACCAAACGCTTCACGGCAAAAATGGTATTGTCGGGATTGGTCACGGCCTGCCGCTTGGCAGACTGACCGACCAGCACCTCGCCGTCTTTAGCGAACGCGACGATTGACGGGGTAGTTCGATCCCCCTCGCTATTTTCAATGACTTTGGGCGATGACCCTTCCATGACTGCAACGCAGGAGTTGGTTGTACCCAAGTCGATGCCTATGATTTTGGACATATTGAAAACCTCAAATATTCAGCAATATTTATAGAAAAATTCTGGTTCAGATATAGGGACAGATTGAAAAATAACAAGCCGATCAATTAGCAATGACCACCATGGCAGGACGCAATAGGCGGTCTTTGAGAGTGAAGCCTTTTTGCACCACGGATACGATTTCTCCCGACTTGACATCCTTGCTGTCAATCATGGAGATCGCCTGATGGCATTCCGGATTGAACGCAATGCCCTGATCGGCTTCAACCGGTGAAATGTCGAACTTGTCAAATACCGATTCGAGTTGCTTGAGGGTGAGTGCCAACCCTTCCTGCATTTTCCCTACTGCCTCGCTTGCCGAATCATCAATTTGTACTTTCGCAGCCTGATCGAGGCTATCGGCGACACTCAGCAGCTCCTTGGCAAAGCTCTCGATTGCGTATTTGCGTGCCGAAGTGATTTCCTTTTGGCTCCTGCGTTGAATGTTTTCTGCATCTGCCTTGGCACGCAGATAACCGTCCTTCAGCTTGTTTGCCTCGGCACGTGTTTTCGTCAATTCAACAAGAATTTGATCCGGGCTCATTACTTCCATTTCCTGCTCGGCGAGAACTTCTTGATCCTCGGGTTCTGAGCCCTCGGCAGATTCGTCTTGATCAACTTCCATATATTGTGACTCGACCTGATCAACACCTTGTTCTTTGGCATTCATGTCGGATGACGGGGTCTTTTGCTCGTCTGAAACAGGAACCTCGGCTTGCCCGTCTTGATTGACGTGCTGTTCGTTCTTGCTGGTTGAATTGCTCATAATCCGATCAATCCCGTGGTGTTGGAAACGCCACAAAATATGGGGGTTTTCATTAAAAGGTCAAGACCGAAAACCGAATGATTTCCGGATGCCTGATCAGTGTTCCAGGCGTCTGAATGATCCCGGCCGACCCGGGTCAATTAGATCGAAAAGCTTGAACCGCAACCGCAGGTTGCAGAAGCATTGGGGTTGTTGATCAGAAAACGGCTCCCCATGATGTCATCCTTGAAATCAATTTCCGCACCAGAGAGATACTGCAGGCTCAACATGTCAACCACGACCTTGACACCCTGGTATTCCATAAGCAGGTCGTCTTCCTCGGTTGATTCGTCAAACTGGAAGCCATACTGGAAACCAGAACAGCCCCCGCCTTCGATATAAACCCTCAAACGAATACCAGGGCTATTACGAGTTTCAAGAAGCTGGTTGATGCGCTGGATGGCATCGGGAGATATTGTCAAGTCTGGCTGCATTACAAACCAATCTGGAATAAGTGCATTAGAGGCATTGATTCGCTTCCGTTATATGTATGGTCAGCAGTGAAAAATTCAAGTCTTGCACAATCGAAATTACCCAAACCGATTGCTTAAACCTACATGTGGTCCCGCACAGAACCACTTGAAAAGACCTGTTTTACAACCTGCCGGACAATATAAGGCAGTTTCAGGTTTTTTCTGTGAGTTATGGCTGAAAAGACCAATGCTTCGATATACATGGATTTTCTACAACAGCCATGGACGAATAGCAGTGAGACTGCTTTCCATGAACAGGCGGGGAACATCATGCCGGTACTTTTTCTACTTCCTGACTTGTCCCAGCACCTGTCTCCCGACATATTGCATCAGACTCGGAATCCCCGGTTCATAGCACAGCAAAGGATACTCTCCATGCACATCACCTGCAACAACAACCTCCCAAACATAACCGATGTTCGACAGCTTCCTAATGTTATCCAGAATCGATTCATAAGTGACCGACACTCCCTGATCCTGCAACGCTTTTCCAACCAACTCCCTGAATTCCTTGTCTGGAATATGCGTTTTATCCGTTTCGCTGAACGCTTGTCCGACATGAGCGGCCAACCGATGCAAATCCAATTCCAGCAATTCATCGTAGCGGTCCTGATACATGCCATGGCATTTGAACATTACTTCTTTCCCAACCTCCATGATGGTATCCATCGTCACTTTCCGCTTTCCGGTTGCCACGAGTCGATTGGCAATGCAGTCCCCCCAAATCTGGATGAAGTAAGGATATCGATGAGCTCGTCTTGAGACTTCGACCGAGACCTCTCGTTCAAAAGTGACCTTATGCCTTTTCAACGGTATTGTCAGTGCCTCCTGCGCCTCCTCGCTCGAAAGGCGTCCCAACGGAAATATTGCGCTTCGACTCCAGAAGGTAGCATTGGCCCGGCGTAATTCCGTCCTGAGATTCGGCGTACCCGCCAGTACAAGAAAAAACGGACAGCCTTCCCCGCGTACATTCTGACTGGCATCCAGCAGGATTCCTGCCATGTCAGGAGTCAAGGTGTGCGCCTCGTCCACGACAATAATGAAAGGGGTTTTGCTACTTTTTTCCTGCAACAGTTCTTCGGTCACCGCAGTTGCCCCAGATATATCGAGTTCGGCGTTGAAACCAGCAATTCCAGATCCAACAGACATTCCCAAGCTCTTGATCCTTTCAAGAGTTTTCCGGGAACTTCCTGATATGATCCTGGCCAGTCCCTCCAGTGTTTCCATCTTTCGCGGGGTAACCCACGCAATCTCTAGCCTGTTGTCGGTTTTCTCCAGCGCCTCTTTCTGCAGATAACGCAACATTGCGGTCTTGCCATTGCCTCGAGGACCATAGACGATCATATTCTGGTCTGGAGAGGCTTTGTCCAGCAGAATATCCACGCAATCACGAAAACAAGATTGCTCCTGTTGTCTCCCGGTCAGGTGCGGAGGAATTCTTCCGTCGCCGGGATGAAACAAGTTCTTCAGTTTTGCTTGAGACTCAGACATGCTATTCTGTCTTTACACATAGCCAGTTTATTTCGTATTGATCCTGCCCGGACATAGCCAGAACCAAAGTTAGCCATATATCTATAGGTGATAGGTGCTTCTTGCATTGTGTTGACATGCAACGAAATAATCCATGCCGAATATATTTGTGTACTATTTGCACAGCTTTTTTGTGTCCCAAGTTCCAGTCCGAAGTGCAACACTGCCCCTGTCTGTCCGTAAAGGCTAGCCTTCACGGACAGACAGGGGAAAACCAGAATCCGGAAGCGTTCGCCCGGACCCGAAATGATGACAATCTCGGCTTTCCGGCATCATAAACGGCGCCATGCGGCAATGCAAGGCCTGCGGCAGGCCTTGTGAGCGCCTCCGCCGTGATTGGGCGTAAATCGGTGCTCTTGGGGAAGTACTCACGCACTAGGTCGTTGTCGGTCTAGTTCAGGCCGCGCCCCCAGGAGTGGCAAGGGGTCGCAAGGCAGAATCCCGCCAGAGACCTCCGGGCAATTTGCCGGGAACACCAGGCACAGGAGGGCCAGCACCATGAAATCATGCAATCTGAACTCCGAAACTTGAGCTTTAAAGATCAAACCGTTCCATTCAACGATTATTCAAACTGATTCGCTACCAAAAGTTTAGAAGAGTCAACCCGTATATTCTTCGGTTTTCTTGTCTACACCGATGCATTAAATATACAATGCGATAACTTGCGGGCTATATTTAATAATCAACTCGAAGTGCGATGCTATCGCTCTCCCAGGTTATGCCGATATCGGCATAACCCAGTTAACATCAACCAAACAATATTTTGAGAATTTATTTGTGAATTTCGATATCAATTTTGCGAGGAAACAATTCCTGCCATTCATCGATGACACTGACTTTGTTTTTTGCTCCAATGCAGGAGGGAGCTATGTCGCTCGGCAAGTCAATAAAATTTTTGAAAGGTACAATCGCCACATGCGTGTTCAGCCCTATTCCGGTTATTCTCCGTCAAGAGAGGCAGGAGGTGCCATGGATCGTGCGCATTCGCTCTGGTCAGAAGCCCTTGATGTCTCTCCTGACGAATTAACTTTCGGCCCCTCAACCTCGATGAATACATATGTTCTGGCTCAGGCGATTGGCCCCACTTTGAAGTCTGGAGATCAAATTATTGTTACCAGCCAGGACCACGAATCAAATCGCGGCGTTTGGCTGCGCATGGCAAAGCAAAGGGAAATCGAAGTCAGGCATTGGAATGTCGAACCGGAACTGGGCCTGCTTGATGTCAGGTCCCTGGAGAATTTGCTTACCGAAAAAACCCGCTGGATATTTTTCACTCATTGCTCAAATCTTGTGGGGACAGTTAATCCTGTTCAGGACTGCGTGAACAGGATTCGAAGTTCCTCTGATGCGCGAGTATTCGTTGATGCGGTTTCGTATGCGCCCCACCATATCCCCTCCCCCAAGAGATTGGGTGTTGATGGATACGCCTTTAGTCTATACAAGGTGTTCGGGCCGCATCAAGGGATTATGTATCTGGATCGTCAGACATCCGAAACCATGGAAGCGCAATGCCACGATTTTAATGTTGGCGCTCTGGCGAAGCATTTTAATCCAGCCGGCCCATTGCATGCGGAAGTCGCAGCATCGGCAGGTGTCCTGGATTATCTTGAAGACCTGCACAAGCATCACTTTGGTCAATCCAACCAAAATCTTCGAGCGAAACTGGACGATCTGCATACGCTCACGGGAGCCCATGAAACCCACTTGGCTCGCACCGTACTCGACTGCTTAAACGAGTGTCCTGGTGTTCGGGTTCTGGGCAAACAAACAGTCGAGGATAATGATCGGGTTTGCACTGTTGCGTTCAAGCACAGCCAGCGCGCTTCATCGGAGATTTGTGCTGATCTTCAAAATCTCGGAATCGGTTGTGAGTCAGGAAGTTTCTATGCCAACCATCTGGTCGAAGACTTCGGCGTTGACCCCAAAGACGGCTTTGTCAGAATTTCACTCGTCCACTACAACAGTCAGGATGAATTGGATCGAATCGTCAGCGCTCTCCAGCAGATTCTGGGGTAAAGCCACGATGCACCCTTTTTTATTTTTTGCCCAATGACCATTTTAGGATGATAAAATCAAAAACTCTTTCCTCTGATAAACAATTCTTATTCGATCATGGCCTACAAGCATATAGAAATTCCCGAAAATGGCACGAAAATAACCATTGACGGCAATACCTTGAATGTTCCCGATAACCCCATTCTCGGATATATCGAAGGCGATGGCATTGGATCGGATATCACGAGGGCATCGTTGCGCATATGGGATGCGGCTGTCGAAAAAGCCTATCATGGCAGGCGCAAAGTACGATGGTGCGAACTGTATATGGGGGAAAAGGCTGCCGGCATATATGGCGGAGACTTCTTCCCGGCAGAAACACTCGATGCCATCCGGGAACTAACCGTATCCATAAAGGGCCCCTTGACCACCCCGGTTGGCGGGGGTTTCCGATCATTGAATGTCTCATTGCGTCAAGAGATGGATCTGTATGCCTGTGTGAGACCAGTCAAATACTACGCGGGCGTTCCTTCGCCGCTGAGGAAGCCCGAAGAAGTTGACGTGGTCATTTTTCGGGAAAATACCGAGGACGTCTACTCCGGCATAGAGTTTGAAAGCGGCACTGATGCGAATGCCAAGCTTGCCAGTTTTCTTCGAGACGAAATGGGAGTCGACTTTTTTGAGGATGCGGGTCTGGCCATCAAGCCCATAAGCCCTCACGGTACTCGACGCCTGGTTCGAAAGGCCATCCAGTATGCTATCGACAATAATCGCAAAAGCGTGACTCTGGTTCACAAGGGCAACATCATGAAATACACGGAAGGCGCCTTCATGAGATGGGGTTATCAACTCGCCAAAGAGGAATTCAGGGATCAAGTCATTACCGAACAGGAGTTGTGGGATGACTACGATGGGGCAATGCCGGATGGCAGGATTCTTATCAATGACCGAATAGCCGATATCATGTTTCAGCTGCTACAGCTTCGTCCGGGTGAATTCGATGTCCTGGCAACCATGAACCTGAATGGCGATTACCTGTCTGATGCGCTTGCTGCCGAAGTCGGGGGTATTGGCATTGCACCGGGCGCGAATATGGCTGACCATGTTGCTGTTTTTGAGGCTACCCATGGCACGGCGCCAAAATACGCGAATCAGGATAAAGTCAATCCATCTTCCCTTATGTTTTCGGGAGTGATGATGATGCAGTATATTGGCTGGACTGAAGCCGCCGACCTGATCAACCGGGCCTTCCCGCAAGTCATGGACGATCGAACGGTGACCTATGATTTTGCAAGGTTGATGGAAAATGCAGCCACGCTTTCAACAAGTCAATTTGCCGATGCACTTATCAGCAAAATCAACAAACTATAGATAATCATCAACAACATACAAACGAATAGTTTCATGACGAAAGGCAAAATCATTCTGATCGCGGTTATCGTTGTCCTGGCCGGCCTGCTGGTTTACCTTGGTCCAGAAAAATACCTGAACCTGGAATTTATAAAATCACAACTGGATACTCTAGTTGATTATCGGGAAGCAAATCCGATACTGGCCATACTGGTTTACGCAGGGATTTATATTGCGTGTACAGCAGCCTCAATCCCCGGTGCCTTGGTATTGACTCTGCTGGGCGGCGCGATTTTTGGGTTTGCCATCGGCAGCTTCGTGGTTCTGGTATCCGCTACGATCGGGGCCACAATTGCATTTCTGGTAGCTCGCTATCTGTTCGAGGACCTGGTTGCCAATAAAATGGGGGAACGCGTTGCCAAGATCAGGGAGAGCTTCAAGAAAGAAGGCGCCTTGTACCTGTTTTCGATGCGTCTGGTTCCAGTTATCCCGTTTTTCGCGATAAACCTGTTGATGGGGCTGACGTCAATTCGTACTGTGGTGTTTTTCGCAGCATCCCTGATCGGCATGGCACCGGGAACCATGGTTTTCGTCAATGCCGGTACTCAGCTCGCAAAACTTGATTCGGTTCAGGGATTGCTGTCACCGACGCTGATTGCATCCTTTGTGCTGCTGGCAGTGTTCCCCTATGTCGCCAAGTTTGCCTTGAAGGCGATTCGAAAGAGGTATGTAGGCAGTGAAGAAGCATGATGCCAACCTGATTGTCATCGGTGCAGGCAGTGGCGGATTAGTCACTGCATACATCGCTGCCGCCATAAAGGCGAAAGTCTTCCTGATCGAAAAGGGGGAAATGGGAGGTGACTGCCTGAACACCGGCTGTGTGCCATCCAAATCCCTGATCGCATCTGCAAAGTACATCCATGAGATCAAGAATTCCGAGAACTACGGAGTTCGCAAAGCGGAATGTGAATTTGATTTCGCGGATATCATGAAACGGGTCCACTCGGTCATTGACTCGATCCGCCCCCATGATTCTGTCGAGCGCTACACCTCATTAGGTGTTGACGTAATCAAGGGAGAAGCGACCATACTTTCGCGAAACAAAGTACAGGTCAACGGCACTACTCTGACAGCCAAGGCCATTGTCATTGCAGCAGGTGCAGAGCCCCTGGTTCCGCCCATTGAAGGTCTCGAAGAGGTGGGATACTGCACCTCGGATACGCTCTGGAGCATCACTGAATTGCCAAAGAGGATGGTGGTTTTGGGTGGTGGACCCATCGGTTGCGAGCTTGCACAATGCTTTGCTCGCTTTGGCAGCGAGGTAACACTGGTTGAAATGACCAATCGTATCTTGATTCGCGAAGATGCAGAATTCTCCAGTCATATCCTGAAACGATTTGCGACCGAAGGCATTCGGATCATGACTTCTCACAAGGCTGTCAAGGCAATCCAGCGTGATGGTTCCAAATTCCTGGTTTGCGAGGGCCCGGGCAAATCGGAAGAGATTGAGTTTGATACGCTGCTGCTGGCTCTTGGTCGGTCAGCTCGTATCGAAGGATATGGCTTGAATCAGCTGGACATTCCGATCACCCCGCAACGCCGAGTGGAAGTTAACGAATATCTGCAGGCCGGGTACAGCAACATCTACGCAGTCGGGGATGTCACTGGCCCGTACCAGTTCACCCATGCCGCCGCTCATCAAGCCTGGTATGCTTCAGTCAACGCATTGTTCAGTCCATTCAAGAAATTCAAGGCCGATTACAGCGTATTGCCATGGGCTACCTATACGGACCCTGAGGTTGCCCGGGTTGGCCTGAATGAACTGGAGGCCAAGGAAAAACATATACCGTATGAAGTCACGACCTACTCCCTGGCAGAACTTGACCGTGCCAAGGCTGATGGACATGCTGAAGGCTGGATCAAGGTGCTCACGGTACCCAATAAAGATCGCATTCTCGGAGTAACGATTATCAGCAAACACGCTGGCGACCTGATTGCCGAGTTTGTCTTGGCCATGCGCCACGGCTTGGGTCTGAACAAAATCCTTGGAACCATTCATTCTTACCCAACATGGATGGAAGCCAATAAATTTGCAGCTGGCAATTGGAAAAAAGCCCATGCTCCGGAATGGGCGCTTAACCTCCTGCAGAAATATCACGTTTGGCGACGCGCTGGGTTCTGAACCAATCACAGAGCATAACTTGGTATCAGCCTGAGCTAGGCAACCTGTTGATTCGCTGTATGTTGATGGTTCCTGTTTTGTTCAGGCATGGAAATATCCTGTTTTACAGTCTTGAACCGGGCAGACTCTAAGCGTTTCGGCAAGGGACCGGCCCCTCCCCTTCACCTTGCAAGAACTATTCGAGGCAAACGAATCCTTTTCTTGAGAGCTGGATATTCTTGAGTGCTGGAACTATTCGATCAAGCACTCCGGAGTCCGCTTGAATTATGGGTAAGATATCAAACGAGTAGGCCAAGCTTGATCAGCCTCGTCTACCCGCACGGCGGAATCAAGTTACGCCTTGGGATGTTAGCTTGGAGTCATGCGGATAGGTTGTCAGCTGTTCGTACCCATCTTGAGTAATCACGACTTGTTCTTCCAGCTTTACTCCCTCATGACCTCCATGTTCGCCAACGTAGGCTTCAACGCACAGACACATTCCTGATTTCAAAATGCCATCATACCCAGCCTTTTCCCAGTTTTCCGGATAGGGAATTATCGGATATTCATCACATAGCCCTACCCCATGATATCGGACCGAGTACTGCTCTTTTCGATACTTCTGAGGTAGCTGATGACCCCCAAATGCCAAATCGTGAAAACTGAGGCCGGGACGCAGCCGTCCCATATTCTCCATGATGTGTTCATGGGCCACGCCGAAGAGTTCAAGTTGCTTGTCCGTTGCCTTTACATCTCCTGCAAGCCACGTCCGAGACATGTCAACACAGTAACCGTACACCCCAACAAGGTCGGTATCAAGTCCAACCAGATCACCCTGCTGAATAATTCGGGGGCCGCATTCGGCCATCCAGGGGTTGGTTCTGGGGCCGGATGACAGAATGCGTGTCTCAATCCACTCTCCTCCTCGACGAATATTTCCAAAATGGAGGTGAGCCCATAATTCGTTTTCACTGATTCCCGGATCAAGGGCTTGTTGAAGTTCCTTGACGGAAGCTTCGCAAGCTGCAACCGCACAGCGCATTGCCTTGAGCTCATTCTCATTCTTGATTTCCCGGGCCGTCTCCATCATCTCCATGCCATGATCGAAAATTTGCAGGCCATGACTTTCCAGTGCACGCAGACCTATGATTTCGATTCTGTCAATGGCTACACGTTTGTTGCCTCCTCCATACTGCCAAACGAGGTCGCAGATTTCTGATGCGAAGTGACCAGATTTTTCTTCGCACCGGTCTCCGCCAGCGAAATAGAAAAACGACTTCATATCACGAATTTCATCGACCAGTTCCAAATGATGGCTCAAGTGCTGACAATTGTGAAAATCGAATAATACAACCGGCCCTTCAGTCGCGATATAGCAGGCTCTTGCAGAGTTATGCGTGATCCAGAGCACCATGTTCGTGCTGTCCGTTGCATATCGGACATTTAACGGATCAAACAGCAGGATGCCGGCACAATCCCTTTGCTTGAGCTGCTCGCGAACTCGAGATAGACGATACTCGCGAAGAGCAGGTATGTCCGGACATTCAAGACCCAGATCTGACCATTCGTTGTAGCTCAGAAGACTCGGGCCGATTTCGAGTCGGTCATTGTCATCTGGAGTCCTGTCAGGCTTGAGTTGAAAGCTCCTTCTGAGCGCACTTGATGGTAAATCGCGCATTGTCTTGCTAGTCGTCCTGGATTTTAACCACGGTACGCCCAGTATTATTGCCGGAAAGATATTCCTGAAACGTATCGGCCAGTTGATCGAAGTGAATTTCCCGGGTGACGATTTTATCAAGATGCCGGGGTTTCAAGTCCTCTCCAATTCGCGCCCAGACCAAGGCACGATAGTCGCTGGACATTTCGATCGAATTAATTCCGAGAAGCGAGACGCCACGCAAGATAAACGGCATAACCGTAGTGCTTAATCGATAGTCATCAACAAGGCCAATGGAAGCGATATTTCCCCATGGTTTCGTTGTTCGCGTGAGCCAGGCAAGGGTGTTGCCACCGGCATTATCGACAGCGCCACCCCACGTTGCCTTCTCCAGTGGCTTGTCGCCCATCTCAATTGCATGCCGATCAATAAAATCACTGGCCCCGAGCTCCCTCAGGAACGCATGCTGGTCAGACTTGCCTGTGAAAGCCACCACCTCATAGCCATTTGAAGCCAGCATGTCGATGGCCAGACAACCAACACCTCCGGTTGCTCCTGTGACCACAATGGGCCCCATTTCCGGTGCTTGCCGGTTTTCCTGCATGCGTACAACTGTCATCGCAGCGGTAAATCCGGCAGTACCAATGGCCATGGCTTCGCGAGCAGTCATTCCATTGGGCAAGGGAACCAGACAGGCGGATTTAATGCGGGCATACTCCGAATAGCCACCATCCGCAGTTTCCGATAAACCGCACCCACAAACCAGCACCTTGTCGCCAGACTTGAATCCAGAGGCTGAAGACTCGGTGACGGTACCACTTAAATCAATTCCACCATTCAGGGGGAATTGCCGAAGTATTGCGCCTTTTCCGGTAGCAGCCAGCACGTCCTTGTAGTTGATGCCCGACCATTCCACACGAACAATCACTTCTCCTTCAGTCAAGTCGTCTATGCTGATTTCCTCATAGCCTGCCTTGATTTCCTTTTCGATCCTGTGGATTCGAAATGCGTTGAACTTCGTCATATAGGTATCTCTTCTGTTTCGTCCATCCGATTAGGTTCTATCACGCAATGGACTGGTCCTTGGAAAATGGGATTTCAGAAACTCCATCTGATCGGCAAGAATCCGTCTTCCCTGCAAATAAATGTATTCAGCACGGGTTGGAGTAAATGGTATGGCAAGCAATGTCATGCCGGCCTGTTCAGGCGTTCTGCCTGCCTTGTGGTTATTGCACCTAACACAAGCGGTTACGACATTCGTCCATGTATCCTGCCCGCCCTGGCTGAATGGGGTAACATGATCACGCGAGAGATCCTGATAATGAAATTTTTCACCGCAATACAGGCAAAGATACCCGTCTCTCTGAAACAGGGGAAGATTGTGCAAGGGGGGCGAATAGTCAAGCCCGCTGTCAGGAGCTGACCGAAAATGCCCCTGGGTTGCAATGATTGAGTTGATTTCAACAATGCTTTGCTCGCCAGTAATCCGGTTACGTCCACCTGCAATAGACAGCTCAAAATCACCACAGGTATAGGCAACCTGATCGAGAGTAATCAGCGTCACCGCACGCCTGTAGTCAATCCATTCAAGAGGCATTCCGGAAATGTCAGTTCTCAGGACTGGTTGTTGAAAATCAAACATGACGTTCAAGATACAAGCGTTGATTATTGAAACCGAAGCAAATCTAACACATTTTCACAACAAGTATATGACAGTTATGTGCTCGGCTTTCATCGGATTTTCTCGTAATCAGGCGTTCACAAAAATTCCGTATCAGAAATATTGGGCATTGTATAGGATAGTTATTCCATATAATCCCATTGCAGCGAGCGCTCCGGCTACGATATCATCGAGCATTATGCCAGCACCGCCCTTCATGTTCCTGTCGAACCAACTAACCGGCCAGGGTTTTACTATATCCAGAAACCGAAACAATACCAAGCCAATGATCAGGTTAGCCCAGGTAGTGGGAACCAGTATCAAGGTGATTTGCATGCCAACGATTTCATCCCAGACAATCGCCGGATGATCATGATTGCCTAGATGTTGCGCCGCTTTTTCACAAACTCGGATCCCGATCAGGATACAGGCTGCACAGATGATGCCGTACAGGAATATCGGCTCAACCTGCCCCATTAGCCATACTATCGGTATCGAACACAAGCTGCCCGCAGTCCCGGGGGCTCGTGATGCCAGGCCAGAACCGAATCCGAATGCCAGAAAATTTTCCGGAGAGGCGAATAGATCGGAAAAATCAGGCTTGTTGATTACCTCGTACCTCCTTGGCCACTTTATCCAGCACCCCATTGATATATTTATAACCCTGTTCGGCCCCGAATTCCTTGGCTAGATCGATCGATTCGTTGATGATGACCTTCATGGGCGTTCCCGGTTGATGGGCCAGTTCAAATGCTCCTATTCTGAGTACTGCCAAGGTCACCAGATCAAGCTGTTCCTTGGCTCGATCAAGATGTTGATCGAACAGTCTGTCGATATCCTCTGTATGAGGTGCAATGCCCCTTATCAGTCGAAAAAAGAACTGCTTGTATTTTCCGGACAGTTTCTTGTTGAAAATAAAACTGTCTTCGATTTCCGAAGGCTGCTGTCCTCTCAAGCTGTACTGATACAGAGCCTGAACCGCGGTCTGTCTGGCTAGATGCTGACTGTTGGTCACGCTTTTCAACTTGTCATTCAAAGAATGATTTTCTCGATCATTTCAGCTTGAAGGCAGTCCTTGAGAATGGATACATTCCTGTCAGGATTTCACGATCTGATTCATTATGCTTGCCATTTCCAAAGCCGCAATTCCCGCTTCGCTGCCCTTGTTGGTCTTCAGCCCAGCTCTTTCAATAGCCTGCTCGGTTGTGTCGGTTGTCAATACACCAAAGATGACTGGAGTATGGGAGTTGTCATTAATTCGCGTGATTCCGGCAGCGCACTCTCCAGCAACATAATCGAAATGCGGCGTTCCGCCTCGAATTACTGCGCCGAGCGTAATTATTGCCTGATATTGACCAGATTCAGCCAAAACCCGGGCCGCCTGGGGGATTTCAAATGCTCCCGGCACCCAGATGCAGTCAATACTTGTTTCCAGTATGCCGTATTTCGATAGGGTTTCGACCGCACCGCCTATTAGACGGTCAGTGATGAACTGATTGAATTTTCCCGCAACTATGGCATATCGCCCTTTACAACTTGTCAAATCAGCATGAATTTCACTGATTATCATGTTTCCACTCCTGAAGTTGTTTCGGGGTTTCAACGTAGTCTACAATCTCCAGCCCGAATCCCGATAAGCCGTGGGTTCGCTTGGAACGACCCAGAGCAAGGATTTTCCGGACTCCCAAATCGGCCAATATCTGACTCCCAGCACCCAGCATTCGCAAGTCTTGCGGCTCGCTAGATTGATCCGTTTCTACTGTACGACCCGTTACTTCGGAATTTGTTTGAATGCGCTTTACCAATTCGTCAGCAGTATCATTATAGGACAGAATCACGACCACGCCGACTTCCTCAGCCGCAATCGAGGCGGTTGCATTCTCCAGTGTCCAACTCCAGGGTGATTGCGGATTCAGGACGACATCCAGTGCACCACGATGAACATGTACTCTCACTGGCACCACCTTGTCGCTCGACAACTCACCCTTGACCAATGCAAAATGGGTGCCTCCTTCAACCTCATCGCGAAATACAAAGCCTCGAAACTTGCCATGTTCCAGTGACAGGTAGTGCTCGGAAATTCGAACAAGGGTCGGATCATGATCGAGACGGTAACGGATCAGGTCTGCGATAGTTCCAATCTTGAGTTGATGTTCCCTAGCATAGTTCATCAAGTCCGGCAATCTTGCCATCGTGCCATCCTCTTTCAGGATTTCGCAAATCACCGTTGCCGGTTCAAACCCACTGAGTCTTGCCATGTCTACCCCAGCCTCGGTATGGCCGGCTCTGGTCAATACACCACCCGGTTGAGCCTTGATGGGGAATACGTGACCAGGGGTAACTATGTCCTTTACAGAAGCATCCGGCGCAACCGCAGCCTGAATGGTTCTGGCCCGGTCCTGTGCCGATATACCTGTCGTTACATCACGAGCCGCTTCTATCGAAACCGTAAAGTTGGTTGAGAAACGGGCATTGTTACGACTGACCATCAATGGCAATTCCAGCTGGCTACAACGCTCTTCCGTAAGAGCGAGACAAATCAGCCCTCTGGCACTTGAGGCCATGAAATTGATGTGCTGATCATGGACCACCTCCGCTGCAACGAACAGATCGCCTTCATTTTCCCGGTCCTGATCATCAACCATGATGACAATATTACCCTTGGCAAACTCTTCCAGGACTTCTTCAATTGGGTTAACTTGGAGATCAGACACTGTTTCTTTCTATTTGTATTTCCCAGTTCCTTAGGAGTAGCCGCCGATGAGCGGATTATCATCATCAGGAAACCGGTTCAGGACACCCATTTTCCTCTTCAATGACTGCAATCTTGACTCTCCAGAATCATAAGCGGGGCTATCGGACAATGCAATGCCAAATCGGGATGATTGTCTGTTAAAGGGTAAATTCTGGTTGTTGGATGAAGGCAATCCATTCGGATGCTTCTTCCTGATTATTTGATCGCATAAGGTTCGGTCTCCCCAAGGAAAAAATGGTTGCGAGTGGCATAAGCCGAACGCGAGATCACCAAATGGATCGACTTTTTTTGTGCATCATAACTTCCGGATCGCTCTACCCAAAGTGATCAGTGACTCTGATCACCCTCCTTCAGGTCTGACTATTGAGTTTTACGATTCAAATCAATCGTTTTTTGCCATCTTCGAAACTGCCCATGCGATGAATGTAACGAGCAATCTGATCAACTTCAACATGCACTGAGTCACCGGTAGATAGTTCGCCCAAAGTAGTCTGCTTTAGTGTATGCGGCACCAGCATCAAATCAAATTCTGTCCCTTGCACACTATCGGCGACACTGTTAACCGTTAGACTTATCCCGTCAATTGCAACTGAACCTTTCTGAGCCAGAAACTTACCAAGATCGTTGCCGATTTGGAATCGCATATGTCTGTAGGAGCCGGCTTCTTTGAAGAACAGCATGGTGCCAATTCCGTCAACATGACCAGAGACCAGATGTCCGCCAAGCGGAGTAGACAGGGTCAAAGCTTTTTCGATGTTAACCCTATCTCTGACTCGCCATTGGTCAATCAATGTTCGAGTGAGGGTTTCGCTGGATACATCAAAACCGAATTTGTTGCTGTCAATATCCACAACAGTCAGACAGACACCACTGACGGCTACACTATCACCAATTTGGGGAATGGGTGATGGCATATTGACTATTTCAATACTTAGCCTTTTGCCAGCTTCATGGTTATAAATAGATGATATAGAACCTTTGGCCTGAATAATTCCGGTAAACATATGAAAATCTTTGCATGTGAACCTCCGGCAAAGCTGATGTCTTGTAACCGAAGTTCAGAGGTTTTGCCAGAGGCATTAATTTTGCCATCTGGAAATGGAGCTGGGTCAAAGTTAGTCCGGTGTATTTGAGAAACTGCCGATGAGGATATACCATGCTTCTAGCGCTTGATGCCATCGAACAATACCCACGGGTTTATGACAGAAACGCCACCTATCATGAAATCTGATACATTGCGCGTTATCACGGTCATTCGGTGTACTATGGCTGTAGCGGCAATGAGAGCATCACGTTCCGAAGTGTGGTTCATGCACGTGCAGTTGTGCACAACACCATGCAATGGAAACATCTACTGGAATCACCCGGCCATCAAATTCCGACAATACTTGTTTTTCCAACCAGTTACGCAATAAGTCACCTTGTTCTGGATTTTTTCGTTCCATTTTAAATATTCCAATATTGAGTTCCATAATAGAAATCACGGATAAATAGAGTAATCCAGCATCAACAGTCTCAACCCATGATGCAACATTCGAATCCGCTTTTCCAGACCGCACTTTGCATAACTCGGAGATCACATTGGTGTCAAGCAGGTACACTACGAAAAATCAACTGGTCGAGAGGAAACGAAATACGAGGTGGTTCAAGGTTTATATCTTCAACACCAGGAGGCATGCCTAATGTATCAGCAATGTTGTGGCGTTGCTTGAACATAGATTGGTAAGATTCAAAACTCAGCAAAACGAACTCAGGCTTGCCTCGATTGATAATCACAACAGGGGTTTCTTTGGCTGTTTTTTTTTGCATGCCGAATATCCTGATTAAGTTCACGGCTTGAAAGAGCTATAACAGACATAGGAAAACTACTGTGGTTTTTCGCTTGAAGAGGGTAATGTCACTACAAAAGTATTAAAGATACCCCTATTGTAGCAACAAAATATGGAATAAATCAGTTCTGGGTTATTACTATTTTCAACCCATATTTCTGCATTCATTATGTAAATAAAAGGGGGCTTGTATACTTAGCAATATTCTTAATTTACATCATTTAATCAATAATATAAAAAATATTCGCCCATGGGTAGTGACTGAAGCATGACATTCTGATTCTTGTCAATTAATTTCATTATTTGTTACTTCAGTATATAAGCCCCAATAAAAGCATGATTAGATGACTATATTCCCTGATGATATCTCTTAAAACTGGATTTTTTCAGATCGCTGGAGAGCGTTTTCGCCTAACTCACAGTCTCTGCCTTGTAATAGTACCTCAGGTTGAGCGGTTTCCGGACGAGCGCATCCCTGCCTCGAAACGGCATTTTTTGAAGACAGGCTCCAGCTGCTAGCGGGAAACGGAGGCGCCTCAGGTCCGCCCCCCGCAATGTTCGGCTATCCAGCAGCTACGTGCGATGTGGCCAGCCGTCCTTGCCTGACCGGCATGGGGGTTATGCGGCCCGTGGTTTCGGCGCTGCGGCTATTCTGGCTGATAACGTTTAATGTCGAACTCACTATCCCTCTCCCGCATCTGCCTTGCATCATACATTGCCTGCATCTTCAGCAGAAAGTCCATGCTAGGACCAAAGGCTTTCTCAATCCGCAATGCCATTTCCGGTGAGAGAGAGGAATTACCCTTCACCAGATCCGAGAGGGTTGCACGTCGAACCCCGAGAATCCTTGCAGCTTCGGAAATACTCAATCCGAGTTCATCGAGAATTTCGACCCGTATAACTTCACCGGGTCGCGGGGGCATCATTCCCATTTTTATTCCAGCTTTTGCCATCAGTGATAATCCTCCAAATTTACTCGTTGAATCTCATTGTCACATTCTATAAAGGTGATACGCCAGTTACCTGATACGGATACACTCCATTCATTTTGACGTTCTCCTGTAAGTCGGTGAATCCGCCATCCGGGCATGGCTCCTCTGATGAATTCTTCAATGCTCTCCGCCATTTCCAGAGAATACAATACTGTACGGATACGCTCTACTTGATTCTGTCTTAGTAACCGTGTGGAATTCTTTTCAAACAACAATTGCAATCCCCTATGGCGAATAGAGAGAATAACCATAGTCAGCAGTATACGGTAATACCGTACATTTATTTATTTTTCATAAAATTCCATGGGAGTACCCATGTAGTCCAGAATGAGTAGCTGGACAACAAAAAAGTGGTGGAGAACTCTCTCTTCGATTGAGATCGAATTCGATAAAATTTCCATAGATTCTGTTTCTGCAATAAGAGCTTTCAGTTCTTTACCGGCCAGCAACTACATAGGTCAAAATAGCAAGACATCTGGATGTGAAACACTTTAAATCAAAATTTCTTAGTCTAGATCGATATCTTGATATAGATATACCTAAATCCACCCCCCTGCCAGGCCTTTGCACATGACAGACGGCAAAACTATCATTCGATGGATTGTTGGATACTTCAATCAATTTTGGCCAATCACGAACAATATCAATTTCAAAGCCCTGACTCTTGAAATGTCATAACCCACATCATTGAAAGGTAATTCCCGTACTACTTCAACTGCGTTCTGAATATCGGTTTCCGGGTCATTTTCATAATCTAGCACTTCGTGACACCATATGGTTTAGTTAATAGAATTGTCTCGATTATTCGTGATTGGGTTATTGCGGTTCTGCGGCATACGGAAGTTGCTTGCAACATTGCTGTCCCAAATCGGAAAATTCAGGGTTGATAAAATGTAACATCTTTGCTCAGCCCAACCCAAGCATTCGGAGTGTTTATTGGCACTCATCGAAGTCATAAACGAATACAATTGCTCCACCCGCACCTGCCGGCAGATCCACTCCCGGCCCGCCGTCTCTTCGCCCAGGAGCT
>JAPOSW010000120.1 GCA_026709505.1 Gammaproteobacteria bacterium
TGATCCTGCGCCGCGTCCGCAATGGCGGGCGCTGGATACGCACGCCTGCAGGGCCTGCTGCAGGCCTTGCAGGGCCGGATTGCGTCGCCTGCAATGCCGGAAAGTCGAGACTGTCTCCGTTTCGGAGGCTGACCGGATGCCTCGCGACCCTGATTCCCCCCCCCCTGTCTGTCCATGAGGCTACGCCTTCATGGACAGACAGGGGGAAGTGTTGCACTTCGGAGTGGAACTGGGGCTACCAAAAAACTGGGTGCCAGTGTAGAAATAAATTGTCATGCCTGTTCGCCTGGGATAGACCTTCCTTGTCTGTACTTCGAGACTATCCTTGACCACGCAAAAAGGGACGGAGTATTGATCTCCATCCGAGTATCTCAACGGGTTCATGAGAACCCAAATACCAGCCAAAAAGCCTCAGCTCCGTAATTGTTTCATATCCCCAATTCCACTAATGAAGTGCAACACCCTAGGGGTCGGTGGCGTGTTGCTGATGGCCAGCAGGCGGATAACAATCCCCATGCCAAAACCAGCGGAGAACTGTCATGCACACAAGCGTTCATCTATGTCTATCCTTCTATTTCCCTGATCGAAAATAGCAATCAAGAAAAAACGCTACTGTTTTCATGCCGAAGTCACCGCTGAATTACGGCATGCCATGATCAACCGGCCTGTTGAAATAAAATTGTCAGCTTGATGAAAAAACGAGACTATCACTTCCAGCAGCAACTGCAACCTGATCGCCAGGTTGGTAATTGCCTTCCAATATTTCATTGGCCAGTGGATTCTCAAGTCGGGTTTGAATGGCTCGCTTCAGGGGACGTGCCCCATATACTGGATCAAAGCCAGTCTCAGCCAGCCAGTTAAGCGCATCATCGGATACAGACAAGCCCATATCGCGCTCAGCAAGCCGCTTTACAAGGTATTGAATCTGAATCCTTGCAATCTCTCGTAATTGCCTATTCCCAAGTGAATGAAAAACGACCATGTCATCTATCCTGTTGATGAACTCCGGCCGAAAATGGTCGCCAACAATTTTCATGACTTCCGATTTCATGGAATCATAATCGTCTTCACCACCCGTGTTCTGGATCCTTTCTGAACCAAGATTTGAAGTCATGATGACTACAGTATTCCTGAAATCAACAGTGCGTCCCTGACTGTCTGTCAGTCGACCATCGTCAAGCACCTGCAAAAAAACATTGAAGACATCGGGATGTGCTTTTTCGACCTCATCAAACAGAAGTACTGAATAAGGCCTGCGCTGAACTGCTTCTGTCAAATACCCGCCTTCCTCGTAGCCAACATAGCCCGGAGGTGCACCGATCAGCTTTGCTACAGAATGCTTTTCCATGTATTCCGACATATCGATACGCACCATGGCATCTTCACTGTCAAACAGAAACTCAGCCAATGCCTTGCATAGTTCAGTTTTACCCACGCCTGTGGGTCCAAGGAATAGAAATGACCCATATGGCTTGCCCGGATCGGAAAGCCCTGCCCGAGAACGCCGAATGGCATTGGCTACCGCACTGATGGCCTCATTTTGACCGACTACCCGCTTGTGTAAATTGGCCTCCATCTCCAGTAGTTTTTCGCGTTCTCCCTGCATCATCTTTGATACCGGTATCCCAGTCCATTTTGAGACGACATCGGCAATTTCATCTTCTCCGACCTTGTGCCGCATCAAGGACATATCCTGTTTGGAGTCTTCTGCTGAAGCCAGTTGTCTTTCGAGTTCCGGAATGCGCCAATGCTGAAATTCGGCCATTCGCTCCAGATCCCTGCTTCGCTCGGCCTGCTCCAATTCAATACGAGCACGGTCAAGCTGTTCGCGGATATGCTGACTTCCCTGGACAGCAGATTTCTCGATTTTCCATGCTTCCTCAAGGTCCGCATATTCTTTCTCCAGATTGCGAATCTCTGATTCCAGATCCATTCTCCGCCTTTGGGTTGCCTCATCCGTTTCCTTCTTCAAAGCCTCATGCTCTATTTTCAAAAGAATCAACCGTCTATCCAGACGATCCAAGGATTCGGGCTTGGAATCAATTTCCATGCGAATACGGCTAGCCGCCTCATCAACCAGATCAATTGCCTTGTCAGGTAACTTACGATCGCTGATATACCGGTGAGATAGGCTGGCAGCCGCTACAATAGCCGGATCAGTGATTGTTACGCTATGGTGCACTTCATAACGCTCTTTCAATCCGCGCAATATGGCAACCGTGTCTTCAACAGTAGGTTCATCGACCAATACCTTTTGAAACCGACGCTCCAGAGCCGCATCTTTTTCGACGTATTTACGATATTCATTCAGTGTAGTAGCCCCTACACAATGCAACTCTCCACGTGCAAGTGCAGGCTTCAACATGTTGCCGGCATCCATGGAGCCTTCGGCTTTGCCTGCCCCGACTACGGTGTGCAGCTCATCGATAAACAGAATAACCTGTCCTTCCTGTTTGGATAAATTCTGAAGTACGCCTTTCAGCCTTTCCTCGAACTCTCCCCTGAATTTGGTGCCGGCCAGCAATGCACCGAGATCAAGGGACAACACCCGTTTGTTGCGAACGCCCTCAGGAACCTCGCTTTTTACAATCCGTTGTGCCAAGCCTTCAATGATTGCGGTCTTGCCCACACCGGGCTCTCCAATCAGAACCGGATTGTTTTTGGTTCGTCTTTGCAGTACTTGAATCGTTCTGCGTATCTCATCATCACGCCCAATGACAGGATCGAGCTTGCCCTGTTCCGCACGCTCAGTAATATCAACAGTATATTTCTCGAGTGCCTCGCGGTTCTCCTCGGCACTTTGGCTGTCAACTGTTTCACCGCCTCGAATCTGGTCAATGACTGATGCAACCAGTGTTTGTGAAGCACCCGCACTTCGCATCAGTTTTCCCAGTTCACCCTGGTCTGAGACTGCTGCCAGAACAAACATTTCAACAGAGATAAACTGATCCCCCCGATCCTGAGAAAGCCTGTCGCAAACATTCAACATCTTCACAAGCTGATTCGAAAAGCTTATTTCTCCTTCATTGCCTTCAATCCGTGCAAACCGATCAACAATATCGCCCAAGCCCGAACGCAGTCTGTTTACATCGACTCCACCTCTGGAAAGAAAGCCGCTGACTCCCTTGTCTTGATCAAGGAGTGCCAGCATTACATGGACTGGTTCCACAACGGCATGACTCCGGCCTATCGCAAGGCTCTGGGCATCGGATAAAGCGATCTGAAATCGGTTGGTAAATTTATCGATTCGCATACAGTTTATTACGACTTGTGTCGAGTTCCGCTACTCTTCAAACAATTCAACATATGTGGGGAGATTGGAACGAAGTTCAAGATAGCACATAATACTTTTCACGAACCCTGACAGGTGAAAAAACGCGTCATTTCTCCTGGCTTAATATGTGAGGTTCATGGGAAATAGGCGGTGTCTCTTTACAGCAGTCTTGCTACTGATCGGGCGGGGCACTGGGATATCATCATTAAAAGAGCTGTTGCCAATCCCCGCATGACCTGATTACGTAACATGAGGAATTTTATTGAATTACAGGCAGTAACGTAATAGATATTCAATGACCTTGAACCACTGGTACAAGCTTTGAACGCTGCCTCAAAGGACACCTTTGAGGTGGCCTGTGCAGAACCTTGCATCTGCTTGGGTAGCCCTACCATGCCTACTTGGCAGGGGCTAATCTTCAATGATTCGTCTTTTTTGCATAATGGAGCAATATCTCGTATTGCCTCTTGGAGCCTTTAACCAAAACAGATGCAGAAAATGAAGCTAATAATGAGAACACCCCTCATCAAATTAGCGGTCGGTTTGTTTCTGTCGGGTATGGCATTGCCAGCGGTGGCTTGCCTTCACGACGATAATCCATGTGTGTATAGTTCAGATGGTGGCAGGATTTCCGACAGTGCACACGTCGACAGTACCGCCTATGTTGGCCCGAATTCATGGGTTTGCGAGTACAGCCGGGTCTCCGATCAAGCCGTTCTCCGCAGTGTCTCAACCTATGGAAATGCCCATATTTATGGAAACGCACGATTGATTTCAGCGCGTATCGAGAGTATCTTTCAAGTTTACGGAAACGCGAAAGTGATTGGGGCACGTGTCGTAGGCCGTGCTCGTGTTTATGACCGGGCAACAGTCATGAACAGCGCATCTGTTTCCGGTAGCGCAAAGATGTACGGGCGGCAAAAGTTACTGGAATCAACACAGAGGTTACAGACAACGCCGAAATTTATGGAACGGCGATTGTCGCCGACGGAGCCAAGATTATTGGAAGAAAGGTCAACTGCGGCCGCTGGGTCGGGATCACCGTGACCACCAACCAGACTGGCCAGTGCGGCAATAATGGTCAAAGCACAAATACCGAAGCCGACGATCTGGGTTCAGTACCCAGCAATCCGATCAGCGAAGGTAATACGCAGTCTGAATGATCGAACATGAATGCCGCACTACAATTTGGGCGGCTTTCGGGTCTCTCTCTTTATACTCTAACAAACCTCATGGAACAGCGCTAACCATGTGCTAGTCAAGAGCCAAGTGGTGCAGGATGCTGCCGCTCCCCACCACAGATTCCTGCATACGTTCAACGCACTCGGTTCCTCATGGTACAGTTTGCACATGACCATGTTCCTGACGATATCCATTTTAGTTTTGTGAAGGTGTTGGCAAATCACTGAATATTTTCCAACGTTTCCCCACATGGGCCTGTAACCATGATGCTCCGCTTCCTTCGGACAGGTCCCGCAGGACACAGTTCCCTGCCGTTATGAGAACGTTCATATAACCGCCGTCAACAGTACTGTCAGACGTCCCTGAACAGCTGACGGAGGCCATGATGGTTCGAAGGAAGAAAAGTCCGTTCTGGTCATGGGCAACGAACGGCAATGAGTCCAGTCTGCATCACTGGTCAATCCTCTTCCAGTAGCTCGAATTGCTTCCGTCATTCCGGCTCCACGGGAAACCGTCATCGACTTCCCATTCTTGTCCATCAGACATTCAATGAACAATTGGCGGTTGATGTCCAGCCCTAAACGAGGTTCAAACGCCCGTTTTGCTTCCACGAGCAAATGACCAGACGCGTGTTCCAGACAAGATGATATCGACATACGCTACGGTTTCGAATTTCGGCAGGCTAAAAACCGGGTGGTTTCTGGCCTCCGGCATTCGTCAATAGGCTTTTTGTTCCTTACGAGTAACTGATAGCGTGCTCATGTGAACCGGTTTTTTCAATTTGGGATCAACCTAGGATATACAAGCTTCTAATCCTGGGGCGCTTTTGCACACAAGCAACAGGATGCTGAATTCAAGGGAATCGAATTCCCCACCAGATCATCCATTTTATTGATGAGCATAACCTGCTCGGCGAGATGACCCATCTTCGCGGTGTTTACACAAACCTGATCGGCAACTTTATCCGCACAAAACCCGTAAGTTCTGCTGCTCGAACTTCAGGTCATTGGCCTGAACCATCAAAATACTACATGAACACAGCAATCGCTAAAATCAGGACAACGACCATCATCACCGCCGTGCTTAAGGCGATTGGAATAGAAAACAGTGTCTCGGACATTTTCACTGTCTCATTCGTGAAATTCTGATAGTTTAGATTGTTTATCCGTGGCTTTCATCATGATTGCAATCAATGGTCCCCTCCCTAATCAAGCAGTCCAGTCTTTTCGCCACAAGCTGCGCAAAAGGGAGAATATCCTGATCAGTACTGGCTCTCTCTAGAGCTTTCATGTACAGGCCGCGACCTTCAACCCTGATTACAGTCCATGGATATCCTCCGGATGCCAGCATCGCATTCATAACAAAGCGGCCCATGCGTCCGTTCCCATCCGGGTAGGGATGAATATATCCAAATAGCCAGTGTCCCAGCACTGCACGAACGGACGGTTCGGTTTCGTTCTCCAGAAGGTCGAAAAAAGCCCGCATCGCATCGCCAACCATCTCCTTGCGCGGAGGCACATGTCGCGACTCTCGAATATGCACAGCATGATTGCGATATCCCGCAAGCTCGGCTGCCTCGATCAGACCGGCCGTGACGCAAGGCAAAAACAATTCGCGATACCATTCATTATGCTCCTCACGAATCAGGACTCCGGCACTAGCACCATTCAATATCCCGCTGACTGCTTCCCGCACGAGCCGAAATGACTGCCAGTAACCATGGGCTGCCAATGCATCTCGACTCTCTGTGTCCATGCGAATCGTGTCAGGATTCCAGTTTCCCGAACGTACTCGGTCGATTAGACCCGGCGTCACTCGGTAGCCTTCAATCGAAAGGGAATGATAGGCATCGCTCTGATAGATATTGTCAACACTGGACAAGTATGCTCCAGGGTCTTCGGGAAGGCCTGGTGGAACTGGAAATGCATTGATCACCTGCTTCCGCATGGTCTTCCACAGAGATTGCAGGCGACCGACAATCGGCACCTGGATTCGACTGGGCAGATCGATAGTCTGAGTCGGATCAAATGGATTAGCCTCATAGACAGCATAGCCAACGCGTCTCATGACATTCAAAATTTCCCTAGCTATGTCATCCCTGCCAATTGTGACGCAAGGCACCAGCCAGCCTTCCGGCAATCACAGAGTGGCCGCCCTCAAGCAAACGCCTGAGTATCCCATCTGCATTATGAATACCTGAAAGCATGACCTGCGCTTCAACTGGATTACGAGTAAAGAATGCCTCTGGTACAAGCACCAATGCCGCTTCAGGCGAAAACAAGCGTAGTTCGTCTCGACCCGTGAGGTCAGACTCCGGCGGCATTTTTTTGCTTGAGGTCGAATATGGACGAGCCGAACAACAGATTGACGGTATTGTTAGCCCCCTTGGGCGAACAGACAATTACCTGTCTGGGAATAACGGTATTTTCGGCATGAAGCAGTAACGATTGTTCGGGAGTCAGATGCCAGTCTCGCTCAAACCTTTCTGTACAATAATTCGTGCAGAACTCCCAAAAAGAAGCAAACCAGGGTGTGGTATCGTTAGGGTCCGCATCCGGGCTGGAAGAGATGAGCCAGCCTTTCATGACTGGACACAAAAACCCGTTTTTTATGAGCCGCTCGCGATGAGCACGCGATAACTCGCTGGACCGGAAAACCCGTCGTCCACGGCTTTGCAGTCTTTGAAACAGCGTCAACGAAGCAGCAAGTTTCTCATTGAGTCCGGTCATGCGTATGAAATCAAGCGCAAGCTTGCTCGATACTGGGCAAGGCAATAGACTTGTTTGCCGAATTCAATGTCAACGAAAATCTACAAGAGGCACACCGCAACGATACTGGAGACAGTGACAGCCCAGCATAACAATGCCATGGCAACAAACCCTGCTGTCGATGGATCGTGCCAGCAATTCTGGGTTTGGCGGAACCTCATGGACTTGGCTTTTATTTTGATGATATTAAGGCTTGAAACCCAAAACATAAAGTATTAATGCCTGAACCAGAACTGCTGGTCTCTCCATCCAATCATGAAAGTCGAAAGGAGAATTACTATATAATCCATGCAGTGAATGATGACAGAATCAAGCAAGTACTCCAAACCCCTTGTAATGGATCGATTATGACCACTGAAATAGTGATTCTCGCTGGCGGGAGCGGCAAGCGCATGCTTTCCGGACGGCCGAAAGTGCTGCATATCCTGGGGGGACGCCCCTTGCTCCATCACATCATTGAATCTTCATCGGCAGTCCAGCCGGACAAAATCAACATCGTGGTAGGAGGGACAACCAAAGACTTCATCGTCAACGAGGTGAGCCGACATCCTCTGAATATGATGAACCCAAATACCGAAATTGCCTGGATAACCCAGCCTTTTCCCGAGGGGACCGGGCAAGCGGCATTGATTAGTGTTGAAAAAATTGATGATGATGCTACCGTCATTATCCTGAATGGCGATATGCCACTGATAATGCCGGAAACGATTGCACGTACAGCCGAGGTTGGCGACAACCTGAACATGGTGACATGCAGTCTGGACAACCCGAAAAGCTATGGACGCATCCTGCGCACCAAGGACAATAAAATAAATGGCGTTATCGAAGAGCTGGATGCCACTGATTCACAGCGAGAAATCTCGGAAGTCAACGTCAACTGCTTCGGAGCAAAGGCAGCCTGGCTAAAAAAATGGCTGCCCAGTCTGAAAACCAGGAATGCCATGGGAGAATATTACCTGACCGACATTGTCTCGATGGCGGCAGCCGATGGACATGATATTCAATGCATTGCTCCATTAGACCCGCAAGAAATACTTGGGGCCAACAATCATGTTGAACTCGCAAATATAGAGAGAATATACCAAAAAAGAGTTGCTACCCGGCTTATGAAGGAAGGGGTCAGCATTATGGACCCGACGCGCTTTGACATGCGTGGCATTCTTAAACATGGGCTCGATTGCCGAATCGATATTAATGTCATTCTTGAAGGCAAGGTCAGGATTGGGCACAATGTTTCGATCGGGGCAAATTCAATCATAAGAAACAGCGTGATTGGCAATAATTCGGTCATCCTTGAAAACTCGATGATCGAAAATTCCATGGTAGGATCCCATTGCATGATTGGCCCGTATGCCCGAATCCGCCCCATATCACTGATTGGAGACCATGCCAGGATTGGCAACTTTGTGGAGATCAAGGAAAGCCTGATCGACAGCGAAACCAAAGCCAGCCATCTCTCCTATATCGGCAATGCACGGATAGGCAAGAATGTGAATATTGGCGCAGGAGTCATAACAGCCAATTACGATGGATCGGGCAAACACAAAACAACGATTCAGGACAATGTGTTCATCGGCTCAGATAGCCAACTGGTAGCACCGCTGAACATCGGTGAAGGGGCAACAATAGGTGCTGGCAGCAGCATCACAAGAGATGTTGACAGTAGATGCCTGGTCATTACCCGAGCCCAGCGCAAGTCCTTCCCAAACTGGCAGCGCGGCAAGCCGAAGAAGTGATAGTCTGAACTTGCCAGACAATAACGCTCTCCTTGTTTTTCGGTCTCACGATGTGCGGAATCATAGGCGCGGTATCCAACTCAAATGTTCTGCCGGTCTTGCTGGGCGGTCTGAAACGCCTCGAATATCGGGGCTATGATTCATCCGGTCTCGCTGTAATTAACGAACCGGGAAAGTTCCTGCGATTACGCGCACCGGGCAAGCTGGTTGAACTCGAGCGCGCCGTGAGCGCCAATGGCGAAATTAGCGGCCTGACCGGTATTGCGCACACTCGCTGGGCAACACACGGCCCGCCCACCGAACAAAACGCGCATCCCCATATAAGCGGCGGTCGAATTGCTCTGGTCTGCAATGGCATCGTGGAAAACCATGAAGAGCTTCGAACCCTGCTGACCGACGAGGGGATGGAATTTCAGTCGGAAACCGATACCGAAGTCATCGTCAACCTCATCTTTCTGCATATGGATAAGGGTTCTGACTTCATGACGGCAGTCAGAACCTGCATAGGATCCTTGAAAGGTGCATTCGCACTGGGGATTGTGAATGCGGATGAGCCTGGGCGAATTATTGGTGCACGGCGCGGCTCACCCCTGATCGCAGGGATTGGCGAGGCCGGAGTCTACCTGGCATCGGACATTTCAGCGATGATCGCGCAAACACGCAAATTTATCGTGCTTGAGAATGGAGATATCGCTGACATACGCCAGGGGAAGATAGAAATCACCAATCTGGATGGACAACTTCAGAACCGCGATACCCGAATCAGCGATTTGAAGCCACAAGCAATGGAGATTGGTGATTATCGCCATTACATGGAAAAGGAAATCTTCGAGCAGGGGCAAGCCGTGTCCGATACCCTTGAAGGACGGATTACCGCATCCCGGGTGCTTGAGGCCTGTTTTGGAACGGAGGCAGAGCGCATTTTCGACAAAACGGAAAATATACAGATCCTTGCTTGCGGCACCAGTTATCATGCGGGTCTGGTTGCAAAATACTGGCTTGAGAGTGTTGGCATGCCGTGCCAGGTCGAGATTGCCAGCGAATTCACCTCCCGCAAGCATCCTACTCCCAAAAACTGCCTGGTAGTCTCACTCTCCCAATCCGGTGAAACGATCGATACCCTCACTGCCCTGGATTATGCGAAACACTGCGGTTACGCGCATTCCCTGGCCATCTGCAATGTCCCGGACAGTTCCCTGGTACGCAATTCGGAATTGATCCTCATGACTCATGCTGGCCCGGAAATTGGTGTTGCATCCACCAAGGCATTTGTCACGCAATTGGTCGCATTGCGCCTGCTTTCGATCATTATGGCACGCAAGAATTCATCGAGCGACCTGGATGAAGCCGACTCCATTCGCGAATTAAGGGAACTTCCCGCCAATGTCGAATCCACCCTGGAATTGGAACCGGCAATTCAGGAAATTGCGCAACAGTTTGCGAACAAGCAGCATGCTTTGTTTCTGGCGCGAGGCATCCATTTTCCGATCGCCATGGAAGGCGCATTGAAACTGAAGGAAATCAGCTATGTGCATGCAGAAGCTTATGCCGCAGGTGAACTCAAGCACGGCCCATTGGCGCTTGTCGATCAGGATATGCCGGTGGTATCAGTAGCTCCTAACGATGCACAGCTTGACAAATTGAAAGGCAATATTGAAGAAGTTCGGGCACGTGGTGGAAAGCTGATCGTTTTTGCAGATTCCGAAACCCGATTGTCCAGCCGGGAAAATCTACAGGTCATAAACATAGCATCCGTGGAGAGTTCCATCGCCCCCATTATATTCACGATCCCATTGCAATTGCTCGCCTATCATGTCGCTTTGATCAAGGGCACTGATATCGACAAACCCAGAAATCTGGCAAAGTCGGTGACGGTTGAATAGGCACATTGATCCAACATGGACTGCATTATCGGGCTCTTGTGAAATGAACACCTGCACCATTCGTTTCATGACTGTGCTATCATTTGATCAGCCTCCGGGTAGGCCGGGTAATGCGTTGTCCCGGTAGATGGTAGTCCTTTTCTTAAAAGGAGTTCGTACTGCATCGAGGTTAACGTCTCGTCCCGGAGGCACTCTTCCCGATGATCGCAAAACCCTCCGATTAGCAACACGTATTATGCCTAGACTAAGTGCTCGGCAGTCTTCCGTCAGTCAATGAGCTTGTATGCAAGAATTTACCAAATCGTTGCACAGATTCCGCACGGCAAGGTAATCAATTATGGCAGCATCGCAAATGTGATCGGGTGTTCCGCCAGACAGGTCGGTTATGCCATGGCATCAATTCCCAATGACCTGGATCTGCCCTGGCATCGAGTCGTCAATTCAAGGGGCGAGATCAGCATGCGAAAACAGGGTCATGGAGACCTTGATCAAAAGCGCCTTTTGATTGAGGAAGGCGTGCTTTTTGACAGTACCGGACGTATTGATCTGGAACATCACTGTTGGCGGATGAACCAGGATGTGCTTGACAGAGAAACGCTAGAAGCTTGCGGCTAGACGATCGGACAGAGCATGACTCCCACTATTGCAATCACCACCGGAGAACCTGCTGGAATCGGCCCCGATGTATGCGTGAAAGCAGCCATGCAGGCCCATGATGCCCACATCGTGTTTATTGCGGACCCAGCCATCATCGAAACAAGGGCCGCCCTGCTCGAAATTGATGTTGAAATCCGCGAGCATGAAATTGACAAGGATATGCCTAGACACCAGCCAGGGATAATGCAGATACTGTCGATCAAGGCGCCGTATCCTCCCGTTCCCGGCGAATTAAATCCGGGAAACGGTTCGTATGTTATCGAAATCATTGACAAGGCCGTTGACCTTTGCAAAACCGGTCATTGCGATGCCATGGTCACTGCATCGGTTCAAAAGAACGTAATCAATCAATCCGGCATACCTTTTACGGGCCATACCGAATGGATTGCCGACAGAACCGGTGCCAATCATCCGGTCATGATGCTGGCCAATCAAAAGCTCCGGGTTTGTCTCGCAACGATACATGTTCCACTTGCTCAAGTACCCAAATGCATTACCCGGGACAGCCTGTGCCGAGTCATCGAGATAATCCATTGCGATATGCAGAAGACGTTTGGACTGGAGAATCCCCGCATTGCTGTATGTGGATTGAACCCCCATGCCGGCGAGTCTGGACTTCTGGGCAGCGAAGAGATCGAGATTCTGGAACCTGCAATCGCCTCATTGCGGCAAGGAGGAATATCCGTTGTTGGACCGATACCGGCTGATACTGCATTCACACCCCGAAACCTCGGCAATTGTGATGTTGTGCTTGCCATGTATCATGATCAGGGATTGCCGGTAATCAAGCACTCCGGATTTGGCGAAGTAGTCAACATCACGCTGGGACTGCCAATCATTCGCACTTCAGTAGATCACGGCACTGCGCTGGATCTGGCGGGCACAGGCAAAGCAGAGCATTCGAGCTTGTGTGCGGCTCTGGACATGGCCATCGATCTGTCAAGACGCAGATCTTCTCAAAATTGAGTCGCATCACGCCTCGAAAGCGATTTGGCCAGCACTTTCTGACCGACCAGGTCGTACTCGAATCAATCATCAGGGCCTTTTCGCCCAAACGGGATGACCGAGTACTTGAAATCGGACCTGGGACTGGAATCCTGACCGAGGTCTTGCTGGATCACCTGGATTATCTGGTTGCAATTGAAATTGACCGAGATATGGTGAAGCACCTGAATCAACGGTTCTCAAAAGACTCGCTCTCGATCCTTCAACAGAATGTTCTGGACACCAATATTCGATCGCTCGATGTTCCTGGAAAAAGCCCCAGCCTCCGGATTATCGGCAACCTTCCATACAATATATCTACACCCTTGCTGTTTCACATTTTCGACAGCCTCGATATTGTCCAGGACATGCTGTTCATGGTCCAGAAGGAAATTGCTCTCAGACTTATCGCTCAGGCCGGTGATCGGAACTATGGCAGACTCTCGGTAATGGCCGGCTTGCATGTCGATACAGAACTTCTGTTTGATGTTCAACCAGAGAGCTTTTCTCCACCCCCGAAAGTCACCTCATCCATGATACATATGCAGCCCAAATATCCTGCCATCAAGCCAAAGAACCGGAAAAGACTGGCAATATTAGTCAAAGCTGCGTTTTCGAATCGCCGAAAAACCTTGCGCAATGCACTGTCGAGAATGGTTGCCCCCGAGCAATACAAGCGACTCGGAATTGATGATTCATTGCGTCCCGAGAACCTCGAACCCCACGATTACTTGCGACTATCGGAGATCAGGGACTAGTCTCTCACAACAGGCAATCGGGAGAGATTCTCAAGGATTGCGGTCTCGATTTCCGCATTCAACTCTCTGGTTTTCTTTCCATTGGTGCAAATGGGCTGACCGATGACGAGATCGATTGTTCCGGAATGCTTGAGCAAGCTGTTTTTTGGCCAGAACACGCCAGCATTGTGCGCTACCGGCACAACCGGCGCTCCTGTCCTTGCCGCAATCAAGGCCCCGCCAATCTGAAATTTTCCTGGCCGCCCCGGAGGCTGGCGGGTACCCTCTGGAAAGATGACCAGCCACCTTCCCTCCTTGAGACGACTGGTTCCCTGTTTGACCAGACTGTCCAGTGCCCGCATTTTTTGCTCGCGGTCTATAGCTACGGGGCGGGTCATTACAAGCCCCCAGCCCAGAAACGGTATTTTTAGCAGGCTTTTTTTGAGTAGATACGATTGGGTCGGGAAGATTAACTGGAAAGCCAGGGTTTCCCAGGCTGACTGATGATTGGAAATGATAATTGAGGGTTGATTCGGAATATTTTCCCTTCCCTGAATACTGACTGTAATGCCGTAAATTACTGACAGAGTCCAGATGTTGAATCGTGCCCACTGAAGAATGATTCGATCCTTCAGGTTTGACGAGATACAGGAACCAATGACTGCCAGCAGGAAAATGATGACAGCGCTCACGACCTGGCCAATTAGGTACACCAATGCACAAATGTACTGCATAGCACAATCCAACCGGTCAATGCGGTTGATGCAACAGCTCGGTCACAAACGATTCCAGATCAGGATAAACCGGGGTGCTTGCCAAATCCTGATGCTGGCCTGAGCGAATTTGCTCATAGGTACGCTCCCCCTTGCCGGTTCTTACCAGAATCGGCCTGGCTGAAGCCGCCCTTGCAGCCTGTAAATCCCTGAGGGAATCTCCCACTGCATGGACCTCCCGCAAATCAACGTTTAACCGTTCAGCGAGTTTGAAGAACAGGCCCGGTGCTGGTTTGCGGCAGCTGCAATTCTCTTTCCTGCTGTGAGGACAGAAAAAAATCGCACTGATCTCACCCCCGAACCGGGACAGTTCACTGAACATTTTCTGGTGGATTTTGTTCAGCATGTTGATCGACAGCAATCCCTGGGAAATGCCGGATTGGTTGGTAATGATCACGACAATGTATTTTTCGCGACCGAGTCTTGCAATGGCCTCAAGACTGCCGGGTATTGCCGTCCACTCTTCCGGGGATTTGATAAATGAATCCGAATCCTGGTTGATCACGCCATCTCGATCAAGAATGACTAGCTTGAATTTATTCATGCGATTTTTCGAAATGAGACACTCGAATTCTCCCCTTTATCATTTTGGATGATCGCCCGGACAGTTTCTCCATTTTCTGCCAGAATGCCTCATTGAGATCGAATTTGGCTGCAATGGCACTGCCAAGCAGCAGTATCAGCAAGTCTGCGCATTCTTCCGATAGCTGGTCGATACCCTTGCCCTTGCTGACACAGGCGGATATCTCGCCGAGTTCTTCGGCCATCAAGGCAACCCGATACACCATGTCTTCACCGACATACTTTTCAAATTCATGCTTGTCATGAAATGCCTGAACCGCTTGAAGCATCTCGGCGAAGGAGTCAGCATTCGTCATGATTTTCGATCCTGATCTGGGAGAAATCAACCACATCCAGAAACATTGAGCGAATGGACTGCAGCAGTTTTATTCGATTATTCCGCACTGCTGGATTTTCGGCATTGACCAGAACGTTGTCGAAAAACTGATCAATGCGAGTGCATATGCTGAACAGGCTGTGAAATCCTTTTGTGTAGTTTCCCCGTTGCCTGTCTTCAAGCACGCTGGATTCCATGTCAATCAATGCCTTGACCAATTCCTGTTCGCTCTCATTCTCGATGAGATCCATATCGATACTTGTGGGAGAAAAAGGTTCATTTGGTTCATTGCGCAGAATATTGGAGATGCGTTTATTGATGGCAAGGATTGATTCCGCCATTTCTCGCTCTTCACTGACGAGCTTTTGAATCGACTCGATACGATTAACAAGATCTAGCGGTCGGGTTGGCTTTCCGGCCATCGCAGCGTTCCAGAGATCAGTTTCATATCCTTGGTTCGACATGAGCTGTCGCGATCTTCCGAAAACATACTCCATGAGGTTCTGACTCACTTTCCGTCCAGTATCGATATTATTCCAGCCCTGTTTCCGATACTGCCGCATGCCCCGACTGATCATTTCCTCCAGATCCAGATCGATTCGATTTTCAATCAGAATCCGCAAAACGCCTAACGATGCACGGCGCAAGCTAAAGGGATCCCTCTCTCCGCTTGGAATATCGCCGCATGCAAAAATTCCACACAGGGTATCGATTCGATCTGCAATCGCGACACTGCTCGCAATGCCGACAGCGGGCAGCTTATCACCCGAGAATCTCGGCAAGTAGTGGGATTCGACTGCTTCTGCGATACTTGTTTCGATTCCCTGTGCATCAGCATAGTACCGTCCAACTACCCCCTGAAGTTTCGGAAACTCGCCGACCATTTCCGTTACCAGGTCTGTCTTGCATAGCCGTGATGCCAGTTCGGTAGCAGCTTCATCCAGACCCAGATGACTTGAGATTTTTTTCGCCAGCCTGGCAATGCGTTGTGATTTGTCAAAAATGGAACCCAGTCTATTATGAAAGACCACTGTCTTTAATCGATCGAATCGATCCACCAGCGGTATCTTCTGGTCCGTGTGCCAGAAAAACTCGGCATCGGCGAGTCTCGCTCCGAGAACTCGCTCATTGCCTTTGCGCACTCGTTCCGGATCCTGGCTATCCAGATTGGTGACTACAATGAACCGGGATGCGATCCGGTTACTCTGATCAACCAGTGGGAAGTATTTTTGATGCGCGGTCATGGTTTCGATCAAGACTTCTTCGGGGAGCTTCAGGAAACGCTCATCAAAAGAACCCTCCAGAGCAACGGGCCATTCTGTCAAGCCGACTACTTCATCCAATAGCTCCGGGTCGATTAAAGCCTTGAGACTGTTCGCTTCGGCAAGACGATTTACCTGTTCCTGAATTATCGATTTTCGAGACGAGTAGTCTGCGATCACAAAACCCTTCTGCTGCAGTTCATCAGCATAGCGGTCTGCATCGCCGATTGAAAAATGCTCCGGCGCATGAAAACGATGGCCACGAGTGATCCGCCCTGTTTTCAGTCCCATGACTTCAAAATCAAGAACTGCATGACCATGCAAGGCAAGCCCCCAGTGCACTGGACGCACAAATCCATGCTCGCAATCACCCCAGCGCATGCGCTTGGGGATTGGCAATTGACGAATCGCATCATTCAGTATTTCCGGGATGATGGTCTCGAGGGATTTCCCCGGAATCGCCCGGGTATATGCCAGCCACTGCTTCTTGTCAATTATGAGGGTTTCCAGCTCACTCACGGCAACGCCGCAAGAGCGGGCAAAGCCCTCCGCAGCCGGTGTTGGAGATCCATTTTTCCCAAAAGCCGCCGACACTGAAGGCCCTTTCTTGAGCTGTTCCTGATCAGGCTGAACACTCAGAACCTGTTCAATCTTGACTGCGATTCTTCGAGGACTTGCAAAGGAATGCCAAGGCGAATTACTATCGCTCAGCATGCATGCCTCTCTTAGAGCATTACCGATAGACCCTGAAAAGGCATCTGACAGGGATTGCAGTGCCTTGGGCGGCAGTTCTTCCGTTCCTATCTCAATGAGAAGGGTATCTGCCTTGTTTTCCGTTGATGCTGATCTATCCGGCACCGGCACTGCCCCCCCTTGTTGCGTCCTTGCCTGAAAGGTCGTTCAGCCTCGGAAAACCCATTTTCTCCCGGCTTGCATAGTATCCTTTGGCTACACCGCGGGCCAAGTCACGAACGCGTGCGATATATCGAGCCCGTTCAGTCACGCCGATCGCCTGTCTGGCATCAAGCAGGTTGAACGTATGCGAGGCCTTAAGCACCTGTTCATACGCCGGCAATGGCAAATCGCATTCAACAAGATGTTTCGCTGAATTTTCCGCTGATTCAAATTGCGCTAACAGCGTATCAATATCCGCATGTTCAAAGTTGTAGGCAGACTGTTCAAGTTCATTCTGCCTGTAGATATCTCCGTAGGTCCAGACCGTCTCGCCATCGGCCCAGACAAGGTCAAACAGGGAATCAACACCCTGGACATACATCGCGATCCGCTCAAGCCCATACGTGATCTCTCCGGTAACAGGCCGGCAGTCAAGCCCGCCAGCCTGCTGGAAATAGGTGAACTGCGACACTTCCATGCCATTGAGCCAAACTTCCCATCCCAGCCCCCAGGCTCCCAGTGTGGGCGATTCCCAGTCATCCTCAACGAAGCGTATATCATCTTTCAGGAAATCGAATCCGAGGTTTTGCAGTGATCCAATATAGAGGTCCTGGAAATCTTCAGGCGAAGGCTTCATGACTACCTGAAACTGGAAATAGTGCTGTGTCCGGTTGGGGTTCTCGCCATAGCGGCCATCGGCAGGACGTCTTGAGGGCTGGACATAGGCCGCCCGTATCGGTTCAGGACCGATTGCGGCAAGGAAGGTCGCGGGATGAAAAGTCCCCGCCCCCACTTCCATGTCATAAGGCTGCAAGACCACGCAATCCTGGTCAGACCAGTACTGCTGCAATGTAAATATCAGTTGCTGGAAAGTGAGCATTCCCTTTATCTTTCGATTAGCCAATTCAGGTTTTGGCATCACTGCCTGTTGTTTTGCGATTCAGCAGGAGTTGAGTAAGGCGATCCAGCTCTTGAAAACGATCGCCCCGAATCAACAGCCGGAGAATTGGCCGGCGGCTTTTCTCCAGAACCAGAAAATCTCCATCTGACTGAGCCCGATGCAAACGGCTGAATCCATATTTTCGACCAGGTATGTCTATTTCGATTCCACCCTCTTCAACAATCTCCAGAAAACACCCGATTTGGGGGCCGCCCTTGTGCAGTTGTCCAGTGGAATGAAGATACCTTGGCCCGAACCCGATTGTAACAGCGCCAAATCGAGACTTGAACGCATCAGCCAGTTTTTCCAGGGATTCTTCAACCCGGACTTCCCTCGGCAAATAAGCAAGTATAGCGAGATAACTGTCCTGTCCGGCTTGTTTGCAAAAATTCCCTACCCTATTCCTTATGACATCTGGAGTCTGGGTATCGAACCGAATTGTGGAATGACTGAAATCGTGATTTTCCACCATCACCGACCGTGATTGATTACCCTCTACGATGTGCCGCGACTGCTTTTTCGAAGCCTCTACGTCCGGCTGATCAAATGCATTGACGTTTAGAAGGCTCGAGACGACCGAAGTTGCCGCCATCCACAGCATGAAGATTCCACCCAGGTCATACTCATCCTGCATGGTGATGGTGGCGTGCCCGGGTGCTTGATGCCCCTCGTCCGATGAGTTGAGGCAGCCCTGCATGCCAATTTTCACGGATCGGTAGTTCCCGGAAGATACCATTCGCTCATTAATCCTGTCCGGCTCAACAGGAAGAATCCCTTTTCCCTGTTTGCCGGTACTCTCGGCAACGAGCTGCTCGATCCAGGCAAAGAGCGAACCGAGAGGAGAAGGCAAATCAAGCCCCAGAAGGCCATAACCCGAGGTTGAGCATGCGCTCATGATTTCGATGAGATTTACCAGGTCAGGAGATTGTCCAGATAGATAATCAAGCCATTTTTTTCGTAGCCGACTGCCAAGTCGTACCAGGTCAATCCCCAATAATGCAGCGGGTAAAAGAGCAAAGTAGCTCAAGGCCGAATATCGGCCAACGATGTCCCTTGGATTAACTGAAAGATGCAGAAATTCCTCGCTTAAAGCAGTTTTTGCCAGCTGCGTACCCGGATCGGTAATTGCCAGAAACCGCTTATTTGGGGGACCGTCAAGGGTTTTGGCTCTCTCGTGCAGCCATGAATACAGGGCCAGTGTTTCGATAGTCGTCCCGGATTTGCTGGAAACGACAAACAGAGTCTTGTCGTTTATCTCGAGTTGATTCAATGTTTCCGGAGAAGTCGTGTCCACTACTACCAACTCTGGAAAGTTTCTCTTCCTGCCAAACACGGAATAAAGTACTTCGACAGACAGGCTTGAGCCCCCCATTCCCATAAGCAGTATTTGCTTGACCTGGCGATCCATTACCAGCAAAGAGGCCCATTGCATGAGATCACTGCCATGCTGTTCGATGAAATCGACAGAATCAAGCCAGCCAAGTGGCGGGCTGTGCTCGCCTGGCCAAAGGGATTGATCACGGGCAACGAGCCGCTCAATTAGTGCTTCGGGAGTTTCATGCATGGCAGTTAAAGGAAAATTGGCTTGCTGGATTCATCAGACAGTGCCAAGGCTTCAGACATCGCGCAGTCGTAAACAATAATCATACGCAAATTCCTATACAATGAGCAACGTCGCATCATACACCGATCATCCCAAACCCTCAAATTTCCAGCTTGATAAATCACTATAAATTTGTGATATAACTATTTAACCTTAAAAAATAATCACTCATATCATGAAGACTGTATATGCCGAAGACCACAAGCTCAGAAATTCAAAAACCGAGCTATATGGAGGCCAACTGGTCTCCCCGTTCGAGTCACCAGAGCGCATGGAATATGTGTTGAAACAAATCCATGAAACCGGACTGGGAGAAATCATCAAGCCTCGTGAATTCTCGATGAACCCGATTCTACGCATTCATGACTCCAGGTTTGTTGATTTTCTTGAGACTTGCTGGGAAAAATGGAAGAGCGTGGGTTATGAAGGAGAGGCAATTCCTACAATTCAGCCAGTGCGAGGGATGCGGCAATGCATTCCTGAACACGTCGAGGGACAGCTGGGCTACTTTTCCCTGTCGATCGAAACATCCATCAGCGAGGGAACATAGGAAGCCGTTCTGGCGAGTGCCAGGGTTGCCCTCACTGCCCAAGACCTGATGAAGGAAGGTCATAATGCAGCTTTTGCATTGTGCCGCCCGCCTGGACATCATGCTGCCGCCGACATGTTTGGTGGGTATTGTTTTTTCAACAATGCAGCAGTTTGTGCCCAGGCCTTCTTGGATCAGGGCGCACGGAGGGCAGCCATTCTGGATGTGGACTTTCATCATGGCAATGGTACTCAATCAATCTTCTATGACCGGAAGGATGTCATGTATCTCTCGCTGCATGGAGATCCGGAACACGCTTTCCCGCACTTTCTTGGCTATGCCGATGAATCGGGGATTGATCTGGGCGATGGATTTAACCACAACTACCCAATGCCGCCAGATACTACCTATTCGAAATGGTTCAAAGCACTCGAAGACGCATGTTCGAAAATCAAGGCCTATGCCCCGGATGCTCTGGTTGTATCGCTCGGCGTGGACACCTTTGAAGAAGATCCCATTTCCTTTTTCAAGTTGAAGAGTGATGATTTCAGGCATTATGGCCGCTATCTGGGCAAGCTTGCCTTGCCCACACTCTTCATCATGGAGGGCGGTTACGCGATAGAGAAAATCGGCATAAATACCGTCAATGTACTCATGGGATTTGAAGAATCCTGACGAAGTTCGACATGTATTATCGCCTGCTCAAGAGCGCGGTTTTACTAAGCTTGGGTGGCTGAATTCCAGACATGGCTTTTCCTACGGCCATTACGGTGACCCGGAATTTATGGGATTCGGGACTTTGCGGGCGATCAATGAGGATCGGGGAGAACCCCGAACCGTTTCTGATGCCCATGGTCATCGGGGCATGGAAATCATTTCCTATGTCACGGAAGATGCGCATGAGCATCGAGATTCACTCGGTAATGATTCGAAGATTCTGCCGGGAGAAGTACAGATCATGACGGCAGGTACTGGAATCCGACAAAGCGAGTTCAATCCGTCCAATGACATTGCCCGTGCATTTTCTGCAAAGCTGAACCGCTCCGGAACAAAGTGGTCTTGATCTCGGATACAGGCAAAAGGGCTTTCCAGTCGAAGAAAGACGCAACCCACTATGCCTGGTTGCTTCTCATGATGAGGACCCCTGAAAATTAACCAGGGTGCTTATCTCCATTTGTCGGAGCCATCGTCTGGGCAGAATAACGAATTTGCGGCAAGGGACAACGCCGGATATGGATACAGGCCACTCGAAGTTCCTTGACTGTCAACAGCCTACAGCTTGAGGCTGGAGACGGAGTCGGCATCATTGGCAGACAAACGCTGTCGATTTCTACTGCCGCAAGCTCCGAGTTTCTGCTGTTTGACCTTGCGGAATGAGCACACGGCTTTCGTCCCGAACAATCAGAACAGACCTTCCACTTCGCCCTGTTTATTTATACGAATGCGGTTTGCTGCCGGCACTCTCGGCAGCCCGGGCATCGTCATAATATCGCCGCAGACGACAACAACAAAACCAGCTCCTGCTGACAACCGAACCTCGCGAATCTCCAGGGTATGCCCCACTGGCGCACCTTTCCTTGCCGGGTCCGTGGAAAAACTGTACTGCGTCTTTGCAATACAAACGGGCAGATCTCCATAGCCGCTGTTTTGAAAGTCATCGATCTGGTTGCGCGTTCGCGCATCGGCAACTATTCCATCTGCATGATAAATTCTTGTTGCAACTGCTTCAATCTTTTCCCAAATCGGCATTCCATCTGGATATGTCATCGTAAAGTTGGCATCCTCCGTATCAATTAGCTCGACTACTGCCTCCGCCAAATCAGTTGCACCCTTTCCTCCTTCAGCCCAGTGATTCGCCATAACTGCCTTGATGCCATACCCTGAACAGACTTCCTTGACCGTAGATATCTCGGCATCGGTATCTGCTTCGAAGCGGTTAATGGCAACGACTAGGGGCAGGCCGAAGCGACGGATATTTTCAATATGACGAGCGAGATTGCCGCATCCATTCCGAACCGCTTCGGCATTTTCGTTAGACAGGTCTTTCTTGTCGATGCCGGCATGCATCTTGAGTGCACGGATTGTCGCGACAAGCACCACGGCGTCTGGAGAAATGCCGCTTTGACGGCATTTGATATCGAGGAATTTTTCTGCGCCCAGATCAGCGCCAAACCCGGCTTCAGTCACCACGTAATCCGCCATCTTCATAGCTGCCCGCGTCGCAATCAGCGAATTGCAGCCATGGGCAATATTGGCAAACGGACCCCCATGAACGAATGCAGGGTTATGTTCCAGAGTCTGTACCAAGTTTGGGGCAAGTGCATCTCGGAGCAGCACGGTCATGGGTCCGGGCGCATTCACTGCATCTGCTGTCACCGGTTTTCGATCACGGGTGTAGCCGATGACAATTCTAGACAACCTCTGTTCCAGATCCTGAATGCCATTGGCCAGACAGAATATTGCCATCACCTCCGACGCAACCGTGATATCAAATCCGTCTTCTCTCGGAAATCCATTCTTTACCCCGCCCAGTGAGCTCGTAATCTGACGCAAGGCGCGGTCATTCATGTCCACGACCCGTCGCCAGCTTATTCGACGTACATCAATGCCGACATCGTTGCCCCAGTAAATATGGTTGTCCATGAGTGCAGACAGCAGACTGTGTGCCGAAGTGATCGCGTGAAAATCTCCAGTGAAGTGAAGATTGATGTCTTCCATGGGAATCACCTGTGCATACCCACCGCCAGCAGCTCCGCCCTTCATTCCGAAACAGGGTCCCAGCGAAGGTTCACGCAAGCACACCATCGACTTCTTACCGATCTGATTGAGTCCATCAGTCAGGCCAACGGATGTGGTGGTTTTGCCCTCCCCCGCAGGAGTCGGGGTAATCGCCGTGACCAAAATCAGCTTGCCATCCGGTTTGGAGGATAGGGACTGGATATGGTTGAGATCGACCTTGGCCTTAGTATTCCCATATGGCACCAAGGCTTCATGAGGAATGCCAAGACGGTCTGCAATCTCGGTGACTGGCTTGATCGGTGCAGCTCGTGCAATATCAATATCGCTCATAAATAATCAATCCGATAGAATTAAAATGTTGAAAGTAAACCCGACTAATCAAGCAGTGCTCACTCTTGCTGCACAGAACTTGAATTCAGGGATTTTGCCAATAGGGTCCAGTGCGGAGTTCGTCAAAACGTTTGCTGCCGCTTCAACATAACAGAATGGCACAAATACCATATTCTCTGGAACCGCTTCATCCATTCTTGCCACCAGTTCGATCGAGCCACGACGAGTGGATACCTGAATTCGTTCACCCGGCACTACTTTGAGCTTTTCCAGGGTGTGTGAGGAAAGCGTCGCTACAGCTTCCGGTTCAATGCTGTCCAGCACACTGGCTCTTCTAGTCATGGCTCCGGTATGCCAGTGCTCGAGTTGTCGCCCAGTACTCAGGATCATGGGAAAGTCTTCATCCGGCAACTCGTCGGGCGAGATGATTCCAGCCGGTACGATTTTGCCTTTTCCACTTTGAGTGGGGAATCCGCCTTGAAAAACAATGTCATTGCCGGGGCGGTCCGGGGCATCACAGGGATACGTTACTGAACTTTCATTTTCTATGCGCTCCCAGGAGATATTGTTCAGAGATGGCATGACACTGGACATTTCCCGATAGATATCTGAGGGGCTTCGATAATCCCAACCCATGCCGATCCGTTTTCCGATTTCTGTGGTAATCCACCAATCATGACGGGCCTCGCCCGGAAGCTGCAGCGCCTGCCGACCCATCTGAATCTGTCGGTTGGTATTGGTGACGGTTCCATCCTTTTCCGGCCAGGCTGAAGCAGGCAGTATCACATCGGCATGAAATGCCGTTTCAGTCAGGAAGATATCCTGAACAACCAGATGCTGTAGACTAGCCAGCGCCTCTCGAGCATGCCTGGCATCCGGATCGGACATTGCCGGGTTCTCTCCCATGATGTACATGCCGCGAATCTGTCCATCATGAATGGCACGCATGATCTCGACCACGGTCAGTCCCTTCTGTGGATCAAGCGATGTACCCCATGCGTCTTCAAAGCGGGATTTCGGATTCTCCTCAAATACCGGCTGATAATCGGGATACATCATGGGGATTAATCCTGCATCGGATGCCCCCTGAACATTGTTCTGTCCACGCAGTGGATGCAAGCCGGTTCCGGGTCGGCCAATCTGGCCCGTAATCAGCGACAGGGCAATCAGGCAACGTGCGTTATCCGTGCCATGCACATGTTGAGAAATACCCATCCCCCAGAATATGATGGATGCTCTGGAGATGGCATATTTTCTGGCCACTACCCTCAGGGTTTCAGCATCAATGCCACAAACATCCTCCATGTTTTCAGGAGAAAACTCACGGATATGCCTACTGAGACTCTCGAATCCTTCTGTATGCTGACTCACATACTGTTGGTCATACAACTCCTCTTCAACAATGGTATGGAGAATCGCATTCAGCATTGCAACATCCGAACCTGGCTTGAACTGCAGGGTATGCGTGGCATATCGCTGCAACTGGGTTCTTCTTGGATCCATGAGAATCAGGGCTGTTCCCCTTTTTGCCGCCTGCTTGAAAAACGTCGCGGCGACCGGATGATTGCTGGTTGGGTTGGCACCAATCAGAATAACGCAGTCCGACTCCTCTGCAGCCATAAAGGGAGCCGATACTGCACCAGACCCAATGCCTTCCAGAAGTGCTGCAACGGATGAGGCATGACACAGACGGGTACAGTGATCAACGTTGTTCGTTCCGAAGCCGGCACGTATCAATTTCTGGAATATGTAAGCTTCCTCGTTGGTGCATTTAGCCGATCCGAAGCCAGCCATCGCACTACTGCCATGCTCATCTCGTATCTGCTTGAGACCGCCAGCCGCATAACCAAGCGCCTCCTCCCAGCTTGCTTCCCGGAAATGGCTGCGGTAATTGGCGGCATCAACTGTGTCATTCCCTGATTTCGATGCACCATCAAGTCGGATTAGCGGTTTAGTCAGTCGATGAGGGTGTTTGACATAATCGAATCCGAAGCGCCCCTTTACGCAAAGCCGATTGCGATTTGAAGGACCATTTCTTCCCTGTACGGCAATAATCTCATTATCATGAGTCTGATAGGTTACCTGGCATCCCACGCCACAATAAGGGCATACACTGTCGACTTCAGTAAGATTAGGAGCTTTGTCGATTCCTTTTTCATCAACCCGGGCTGACTCCATCAATGCCCCGGTTGGACAGGCCTGAACGCATTCACCACAGGCAACACAGGTGCTAGCCCCCATTGGGTCATCGAAATCGAAGGCAATTTTTGCATGGTGACCACGGTTGGCCATGCCAATCACATCATTGACCTGCACCTCTCGACAGGCCCGAACACAAAGATTGCACTGAATGCAGGCATCAAGGGCCACATGCATGGCGGGATGACTAAGATCGCGTTCGATATGATCTCGTGCCGGAAACCGACTGGAAGTCATATTCAGGGTCTCTGCCCACTTCCATAACCTTGAGTTTCTCTCATGCGCATTTTCACGAGACGGTTGATCCGCGATCAGCAGTTCCATGACCAATGACTGGGATTTTCCGGCACGCTCCGAGTCAGATCGAACCACCATTCCTTCGGCTGCTTTTCGAAGACAGGATGCTGCCAAAGCCCTCTCGCCTTCGATTTCCACGACGCAGGCCCGACAATTGCCATCCGGACGATAATCGGGCTGGGGTAGATGGCAAAGATGCGGGATGCATATATTTTCACGATCTGCGGCCTGCCAAATGGTTTCCCCCTCAAATGCCTTGATGATCTTTCCGTTGAGGGTAAAGGAAATGGTCTTACTCATCGCTCACAAATCCTCGGGGAAATATTTCAGGACACAGTTGATGGGGTTGCCTGCCGCTTGGCCCAGGCCGCATATCGAAGCCTCGGTCATGACGGTGCTGAGGTCTTCGAGCAGTTCTGTGTCCCACTTGGGCTTTGCCATCAACTTGGCGGCTTTTTCGGTTCCACTTCGGCATGGCGTGCACTGACCGCAGCTTTCATCGCGAAAAAACCGCATCAGATTCAGTGCAACATCCTTCATGTTATCCTGATCACTGAATATGACAATGGCCGCCGAGCCAATGAAGCATCCGTATTCCTGAAGCATGCCGAAGTCCAACGGGACATCGTCGATCGAGGCAGGAAGGATGCCCCCTGACGCACCTCCGGGAAGGTAGGCCTTGAATTCGTGGCCATCCAACATGCCCCCACAATGTTCATCTATCAATTCCCGGATAGTAATTCCTGCTGAAACCAGTTTGACGCCCGGGTTTTTTATCCGCCCAGATACCGAGTAGCTTCGCAAACCGAAACAGCCATTGGCGCCTGAATCTGCGAACCACTTGGGGCCTTTTTCAACGATATCGCGAATCCAGTGCAAGGTCTCCACATTGTTTTCCAGAGTCGGCCGACCAAACAAGCCGACTTCAGCCACATAAGGTGGACGATTGCGGGGCAATCCTCTTTTTCCTTCGATGGATTCAATCATTGCAGACTCCTCGCCACAGATGTAGGCCCCTGCCCCCCGACGAATCTCGATCCCCAGATGATCAGCAAGTCCAGCGAACTGGACTTTCGAAATCTCTTCCCTGAGCAAGGCAATAATGGCCGGATATTCATCTCTGATATAAACGTAGGACTTTTCTATGCCAACGACCCATGCTGCAATCAGCATGCCTTCGATGAAGCGGTGTGGATCACGCTCTAGATAGTAACGATCCTTGAAAGTTCCCGGCTCTCCCTCATCAATGTTGACTGCCATCAACCGGGGGGCTTCAAAGCCTCGAACTATGCGCCATTTTCGGCCGGCCGGAAATCCTGCTCCACCCAATCCCTTTAACTGTGATGCATCCAGATCATCAAGAATCCGCTCGTGAGAATACTCGCCATCCCGACAGGCTTTCCACAATCGATAACCTCCCGAATCACAATACTCTTCAAAGCCAATATAGTCAGGGATTATCGGATGAATGTGCCTGCCTTCAACAGCTTCGGATAGTTTCTGTTCAGTCGCATGGTCGATATGGTTATGACCGACTTCGGCTACCGGGGCGGTTGCACAACGTCCCATACATGGAGCGCGCAGAATCCTCACTCCTTCAATGGCTGACTGTTCAAGATCGTGAATCAGTTTTTCCGCATTGGCGAGTTGGCAGGAAATGCTGTCGCAAACCCGGATTGTCAGAGGCGGTGGCGGCAACTCGTCTTCATGCACAATGTCAAAGTGTGCATAGAACGTAGCAACTTCATAGACTTCACTCTGTGACAAGCGTACCTCATCCGCAAGAGCTGCCAGATTCCGGCTCGACAAATATCCATATCGGTCCTGAATGAAATGCAGATATTCAATTAGAAGATCACGCCTCGGAGAATCGCCGATCAGTGCTCTTATCTTGGCCTTTGCTGACTGGTCGACCTGTCTACCTTTGGTATAGGGACGGGCTTTTCGGCCATCGGAATTCCGGAACCTACCTGACATGACTTCAATCGTATTTGTCTGCATAAAAGTATTCCGACCGATACAGCATAGGCTCAAGAAAAAGTGTTGCGAGTATACAAAATTTATTCACGGTAAATTGTAACCCAGTCCCCCATTTGCGACACGAACATAAACAATTGAATCATGCATGCCGCCCCGGACTGGAATGACCGAGTTTATGGCAGGTATAATTTGCAAAAGAGGAAATGCCCTCCAAAATTTCTGCGACCATTTCTAAATCTGACCAGACTTTCTGGTCATTGGAGTTTTCTGATGAAGCGAATTTCTTCAATGCCGGTTCTCGGGATGGGCTCGCTTGCAGTCGAGATTTCCCGTAGCCTTGTTTATCCCGTGTTGTCTATCACTCGTTTTCCGTGCTGTTGAACAACTCGGATTGAAGACGACCAAATGTAATGGGGCATTCCATAACATATAGGTTCAGGATATGAATCCGGAAAATTCAAATAGGTTATTTTAAAATAAAAGCTTTATATAACCTAATTTATGATACAGTATTCGTCATGATTGAACGTGACATCGCCCCTCGGTTAATCCAGGCTGCCAAGGCTTGGCCAGCAATCACCTTGACTGGTCCACGTCAAAGCGGCAAGACAACACTTTGCCGCGCTTTATTTCCGGACAAGCAATACCTGTCTTTGGAGGCGTTGGATAAACGGGTTTTCGCTACAGAAGACCCTCGTGGATTTCTGGCTCAAATGCCGGATGGGGGAATCATTGATGAAGTTCAAAGAGTACCCGAGTTGCTCTCCTATCTGCAGGGCTATGTTGATGACAATCCAGCGCCGGGGCGCTGGATTCTAACTGGCTCTCACAACTTCTCTCTACTGAAATCAATCGGCCAGTCACTTGCTGGGCGCACCGCCGTTTATGAATTGCTCCCGCTTTCTCGCGAAGAACTCCTGCGATTTGGAAACCATCCCAAAACCATGGAGGAAAGCCTCCTCATGGGCTCCTATCCGCGCGTGTTCGATGAGGGGCTAGAAGTCTCGGACTGGTTCGGGTCCTACACATCCACCTATCTTGAACGTGATGTGCGAATGATTGGCAACGTCAGCGACCTCGGGAACTTCAGGCGTTTTTTGATGCTGTGTGCAGGTCGGACTTCCCAGCTGCTGAATCTTTCATCACTTGCTGGAGATTGCGGGATTTCGCAACCAACTGCAAAAGCCTGGATCGATATTCTCGAAACTGGCTATATAGCTTTCCGGCTACCGCCACTGATCAGCAATCTTCGCAAGAGAATCGTAAAGATGCCCAAGCTGCATTTCCTTGATACTGGACTGATTTGCTGGCTGCTGGGAATTCATGCTCCAGAGCAACTGCACACGCATCCGCTTCGCGGGCCGATTTTCGAGACATGGATTATCGCAGAGCTTGTCAAGCGAAAAGCAAATCTGGGCGAGACCGGCAGTTTCTCATACTACCGAGACCAGAACGGTGCGGAGGCTGACCTGATTATTGAAAAATCGGCGGGCAAGATTATTGTCGAATGCAAGTCTTCTTCCACTCCATCGTCAAACCTCATTGGCAATGCCCTTCGTATTCAAGCGCATCTTAAACGAGCGGACATTCAATCCAATGTGGTTGCGGTGTACGCCGGTGATCAAGTCCAGCATCGAGAAAAGGGCAGTTTGATTCCCTGGAATAAACTCCATGCGATTGACTGGGATACACATGTCCAGCAATGCCGCAAAGCCATGTAATATGCCAACATGCCCTTCTCAGACTTTCATGAGGTTCAGTCTAATGTACTACAAGTTGATGAGGCCATTGCATCCATTCTCTTTTGGAAAGCCATGGCGCATGAGATGGCTTCGGGCCTTCAGAACAAGCACTTGATCAAAAAGCATTGCCTATAAGTTACTCAATGGCTTGACCAATTCGGGAGACATGGATAAGATTCGTTGTTCCTGAAGCTCCAAAAGGCAAGCCTGCTGTAATGACCACAGCCTGCCCCTGAGACGCAAACTCCTCAGAAACGGCTATTTCCTTGGCGGCATTAATCACCTGCAAGACATCTGCCTCCTGATTCGCCACATTAACAACTACTGGATGCACCCCCCAAACCATCGACATGTAGCGGGCAGCTCGAATGGATGGCGTAATGCTCAAAATCGGGGATAGGGGGCGCTCACGAGCAACGCGCAAACTGGTGCTGCCGGAAGATGTATAGGTTACTGTTGCTGCAGCCGAATCCAGAATTTCAGTGATTCTCTGAATACTGTTACTGATTGCATCTGCCGTGGTATTCATGGGTTCAGGGTGCTGCGCCTGAATAATCGCCTGATACTCTGGATCCTTCTCAACCTCCTCGATAATGCTATTCATCATCAACACTGATTCAACCGGGTATCGCCCTGCTGCCGATTCTGCTGACAGCATGACCGCATCGACGCCGTCATAAATCGCAGTTGACACATCCGAGGCTTCTGCGCGGGTTGGAAGCGGGTTTGACACCATCGAATCCAGCATGTGTGTTGCGACCACTACCGGCTTTCCAACCTGGCGGCAGGTTCGAATGATTTTTTTCTGGGCAATGGGGACCTGCTCTGGAGCCAGCTCAACGCCCAGATCACCGCGCGCAATCATAATTCCGTCACAAAGATCCAGAATTTGGTCGATGGATTCAAGGGCCGAGGGCTTTTCCAGCTTGACCATGATTCTGGCCCTTCCATCGACAGCCTGACGCATCATATCAACATCCTGTGGAGTCTGGACAAATGACTGGGCAATCCAGTCCGCTCCATGTTCAAGGGCGAATTCAATATCCTTTTGATCTTTTTCGGTGATGCAGGAAATGGGAAGAACGACATTGGGAATGTTCACCCCCTTGTTTGCTCGAATCGTGCCCCCAACAATGACTTTGGTATCTGCATACGATTCTTCACAATGCGTTACTTCCAGTTTTACACGACCGTCATCAATCAGGAGTTCACTGCCAATTCCCAAGGCTTTAAATATCTCAGGATGTGGCAATGGTGCCCGGCTTCTGTTGCCCGGTTCTGGATTTAGGTCGAGCCGATATGACGTATCATTTTGCAGGTCCACACCTTCCTGCAAAAATTCACCGAGACGGAGTTTCGGGCCCTGGATATCCGCCATGATGCCTACCGGTCGTGATACGGCTTCCTCATGTTTGCGGATGATTTGAATCCGTTCACCATGGCTGTCATGATTGCCATGGCTGAAGTTTAATCTGAATACGTCAACTCCGGCATACAAGAGTTTTTCAATAATGTCTGATGTCGAACTTGCCGGACCCAGTGTTGCAACGACTTTGGCTTTTCGATTTCTACGCATGGATGTCCCTGGCGACAGTTGTGGATTCTTCTGAATTTGCTACGAGCAGATGCAGGGCAAATATAAATGGGATTTGAAGATATTGGTGTTCGAGCAGTTTATCGAACAAACACAATCGGGCAGTAAGATCACCGGTTATCCTCTAAAACGACGCCACGACCGGCTTTTGGTGATGACTCTTGGATAACGCCATAATCATGCCTGGATCCTTACAAGTTTCAGACATCCGAAAACATGGTTCACTCTGATGGTTAAAATTCAACAAGTTGTGTCATTTTCAGGATCAATCGAAGAAAAAATCTCTTGAATATCCTTCTTTAAGTCTGGCAGATCTTTTTCAATTACATTCCAGATTATATTTAAATCCAGGCTGAGATACCGATGGGCAATTACGTTCCGGAATACAGAGATTTCACGCCAGGGTATACCGTTATATTTTTGCTTGACTGGATCGCTCAAAAGCTGTGTTGATTCTGCAAGAATTTGCAAATTCCGTAAAACTGCATCCTGAACTATCTGTGATTCAAGGAAGGCTTTGCGTCCCTTCTGTGAATATTCCTCAATCCGGCCTATGTATGTAGGAATATGTTCCAGTAAATATGCATCTGAGAACGCATCGGAGAATAATTTTCTCCTCACAACTGCACCGCCTCCTTTATAACCCTCTCACGTAACGCTGGATCGATAACGTTTTCTGTCAGTACATCAAACCGTCGACCTAGAAGATCCCGTACATCCATCAACAATCCGTCCAAAGCCAGCCCACTCACACCTTCAGGAAGTGAAACCAGCAAATCAACATCACTGGAATCATCAGCATCTCCCCTTGCCATAGAACCAAAAACACTTACTGATTCTATGCCGTAGGAACCGGCTATATCAAGAATGTTTTTTCGATTTTTTTCAATCAAATCGTGCATTAATTCTCTCCAGAATGTCTGCCGCACTGAATCAGTTTACAGCATTTTCATTGTAGGCAATGATTTTAGAAACCTGTTTTAATGCCTTTTGATTTTCTGTTTTTGACAATAATATGCAAGATTCATGCGAATACACTGATCATCAATAAGAGTCGCAAGTTAGATCACCTATAGCCCGCTCTAGCCATTGAATCGCCTGTTTGACACTCTCATCCGGTTGGGTGCAGTCAAAAGGCATACAAATCAGAAAATTTCCGTCAAAAAAGCGAAAGTGCAGAGGGTCTTTGAATCGCGGGTTTTGCGGATAGACCAACATCACAGTCTTACATTTATAACGTTTACTGTAAGCATAAATCTGATATAGGTCAGATTGCGTTATTTTATGTTTTGAGTCGACACGCTTCCCTTCGAATTTTTTCCATTTTGCATCCAATACAAACTGATGGGCTTCGTTCTTCATAAGGACTATGTCTGGCTTCATATTATAGGTTTCCTTCTCTTCAAACATAGATATTTGCGGTCCTTGAGTCTTTACCCCATACTCTTTTTGGCAGCTACGAAATGCAGTAGATACAAAATCCTCAAACACCTTTTCCATTGGAAATAACAGTGAGATATTTGCATGCTTCCCACTGTATGCGGTCAACCCCTTGTCAAACAGAAATAGGCCAACCCATTGCATGACTGGACGATAGAGTGGCATGGAACGATCTATGTGATGAGCTTTCCAGTCTGATCGAATATTGATTGATTCCGGCACATCTGAAAAGGCCATATCCATTTGATGGTGAAGTACTTGATTCTCTTCACCTCGAATACGTCTACCAAGTCTGTTGAGTGTACTTCGAATTAATCTGTTTGCGGGACGATTGACACTGAATATCTCGTGTTCCACAAAAAGCCGCGATGCATTGACAAGATTCTGACGCAGGTGCTCTTGAAATAGGAGACGCCCTCGAAGATAGGGGAGATTTTCTTCGACTGGAATATAACGGTGAGCAAGTCCTGAACGGATCAACTTTTGGAGGTCTATCAGAAACAGTCGAACAAATATATCCAGCATTGGGAATCTGGACATGGAACGAATACTGCTTTCGTTTTCGGGTAGACTGCCTTTCAGACCACGGTAGCATCTCAGCATTTTGAGAAAAACCTGTTTTGCTTTCTCGTTATTGCTGTCGTTATCAGAGTCTACACCAAATTCAATTTTAGGCAGAATTTCGAGAACAAAACCATGTCGGGAGGTTATTACTCCGACATAGTTTTCCGCTATCAAATAACCCTGGTATTGATGAAGACCTTTATCGGTTACATCCAATAGAGCGGAGGCATCTCTTTGAGAAATGGCATCACCTATCTTGAGTTTTTTATACTCGCACAGAGTTACATAGTGCATCAGATTTATACTTTATTACGCAAAAGTAATAACTGCCGCGTAGGCGTACTTGAAAACAATCATCTGTCCGACCCTAAAATTATGACTTTTTCGTATTTCTGATAGACATGGATTAAGAAGTTTTCATCTGAAATTTAGACCAATTTGGGCTGAAAATTAAGTCTCGGTGCCAAAAGATGATAAATCACGGACCTTCCGCAATGAGTTCTTTTTCCAGTTCGACAATCGCCGCAACCAGATTTCGAAAACTCGAGGATCGTTGATTTTTCATATCCAAATGCTGGCCAATCGCTCGAGAACCGGCAATTTTTTTATATTTGTTTTCAGTCAAGGACTGAAGAAGACGGCTCGGATTATCCTGTTCATCAGGGGAACGAAATTTTCTTGATTGCTGCCTTTGCGATATTCCCCTTATGCCGAGCGCCTTTTCGACGGCAGACAAATCCGCCAGATAAAATGCCTCAAGTTCCTTGCATGCAATGCGCACTCTGCACTTGCCTGCCTTTCCTGATTGATCGCATAATTCAAGCAGGCCGTTCTTGACCTTTTCACAGTCTGGATGACTGTCCTGATCGCGCAGAACAATAAAACGCACCCTTTCTTTCTGATAGCTGCGAATCTTTCTGACTAACTGTTTTTCTAGATCCTGCTTACCTTGAAATGGGATGAATCGGTGCTCTGTACCATCCTTCAACAATCTTGGCAACAAGGACTCCAGCATAGCCCCGGCAGAAAATTCTTCGAGAAGAAATACAATTTCCCTCATCGCGGATTAGCCCCATCAAAGAAGCCTTGCCTCCATAGATAGCCAAGCTGATCTCCCTCTTCGACATAAACAGCAATCTGTGAATGGTCATTGGCTCGCTGTATTTGCGAGAAACCCTGATCCTTGACTAGCCAGCATACTTCTTCCAGATCAAGGGCATTCAGGAAATCAGGAGAGTGCGTTGTAACGAATACTTGCCCTCCTCGACTTGAGTATTCGCGGAACTCTTCAGCGAGCTCCAGCATCAATTCCGGGTACAGCTGATTCTCCGGTTCCTCGATACAAAGCAGTGGATGCGGGTTCGGATCATGCAATAGCACCAGATAGGCGAATATCTTGATCGTTCCGTCAGATACATAACGGTCAAGAAATGGCGTCTTGAAAGAACCGTCCTGGAAACGCATGGTCAGATACCCATCTTCCATTAACCTAGGTTCAATAGACGATAAGCCGGGAATACGACGGCTCATGGTTTCAAGAATCTTGTCGAAAACCACTTTATGCTCCTGGTATAGATAACGCGCTACGAGTGGCAGGTTCTCCCCGGATTCGGACAAGTGCTCCGTTTCACCTGCGGCATCCTTTCGTCCCCTCGCAGCACTGATGTGAAAATCGGAAACATGCCAGTTTTCGATCAGGTTCAGCAAGGCATTGGCCGCCTTGAAGCGTTCAAATTGTCCTAGTCCCTTGATTGCCAGAGTATGAGGGGCTACATTCTGCTGTTCTTGATCAAGTTCTTCGTCAGGCTTGTCGAAATCTTCCTCGTTGGCGATTGCGTACCCCTGGCCATTAGAAAAATCCAGAAAATGAAAGGGGCGACCATAGCGACCCCGCTTGTAGCGCAATATTTCCCTTCGAACCACTGGAGAGCCCTTTCGCTCATCAATCTCCAGCAAGTAGGTGACGAGTCGTTCTGACTTAGCGACGACCATTCGACACTGTATTTCAATACCTATCGAGTCCTGCTCTGGATTGCAGCCCCGGCTCAATACTTCAGGAAAACGCCCTCGCTTGTCCAGTGCACGACGGATATTCCCTTTCAGGCAGTCATGCAAAAACCCGAACGCATCAAGCAATGTTGACTTCCCTGTGCCGTTTGCACCAACGATGACCAGAAAGGGTGGAATATCTTCCAATCGTACATCGCGAAATGCCTTGAAGTTCTTCAGGTGAATTGTTTCGACTCTCATAGATCGGTTATGCGTGATTATTCGTTTAGCATACTGATTTATAGTAGAAGTTCGGGACGGAATTTTAGACGGCCTATCAATAAGAAGCAAAATCCAGTCTTTGCGAATTTGTGAATTTATTCCGATGGGAGCTCCGATTCCGCTGAATGACTTAACTGATAGACTTTTCGATACTGATCTGGATCGGTCCAGGCCTTATCACTATCCGGCAAACGGGCATAAATCGTCTGATCTTCGTTGAAGGTATCTATATCTAGATTGGGGTAATTTACCTCCTTCTTTACTACAAATGAGTTCTTTCCAAGCACAGAGTGGATTTTATTCCAGTCATTGAAAAAATATTCCTGAAGCAATGGGAAAATTTTGTTCTGGAAAGTTTCAGCCAAATTATCGATTGTTTTTATGTTCATAAGGTATGTATGGCCTATCTGATGCTCACGGTCAAGCAGTACAGTGATGCGTTCATTAATTGTCTTCAAAAGTTCGGACAAGTTTATTCCTTCAATTTCGGGGAGGTTCTTATAAACAGGCATCATTTCTGCGAAGGTAAATCGCCGTCTCAACGCTGTATCAAGCAACAAGATTGAGCGATCTGCAGTATTCATGGTGCCAAGAAGATAGAGATTGCGGGGTACCCCAAACTCTTCGCCTGAATAAGGAAGGGTGACTGTTGTCTCATCTTCCCTGCCCAACCGCCTTGAATCCTCGATCAGCGTAATCAGTTCGCCGAAGATTTTAGCAATGTTGCCACGATTGATTTCATCAATAATCAAGACATAACGCTTACTCGGGTTATCTTTTGCTGTTTTGGCGATATTCTTGAAAATTCCGGGCTTTATTTCATAAGTCAGTTGCCCTTTAGTGGTGGTTTTTGGCTTTATACCTTCAATGAAATCTTCATAGGCGTAATTCTGGTGAAACGTGATCATGGCAATCTGGCCATTTCCACCTTCCGGGTTGTAGCATGATTCTTTGAAAGTTTGGTTATCTGCATCATTCTCGCCTTGATGCTTACCGATAATTTTCAGACTTAGTCCTTTTGTTTTGTATGTTTTGCCAGTTCCCGGAGGGCCAAAGAGAATCTGGTTGAGTGGAAGTTGTTTCTCATTTGAATCCCTAGTTTCTTCCTCATGATTGTCATTAATGAGTTCAGATTTGTACCTAATAATCAAAAACGTATTTTTATATCTTGGTGATTCTTTAAACCAACCAATTATTTTCTCCTTGGCATTACTAAAGGCGGCAGATACCTGTTTTGCACCATCAGTTTCAAGATTACCCTTCTCTTTATTTATCCATACAACATGGATTCTTGCGTCTTCTTTCCAACCATTCTTGTAGTCATTCTCTAGAACAATGCCAATACCTCGCCCTTGCATCCCACGACGGACAAGAACAACATTACCTGGCTTTGGATCCTTCACAGGATATTGTTTTTTTCCATTTATTGAAGTAGGTCCTCCAGTTCGAACCCAATTGTTTTCGTTGAACTCATCCCAATAATCTTCACCGTTACCGTACACATCTGTGCCTATTTGAAAAAACTGGGGATTAGATGATAGGAGATCTTTTTGAAGATATGCGAAAAGGTTGATTTCCTTATAGTCGCAACTCGGAAACATATCTCTGGCCTGACCGATATGCAGTTTGTACTTGTCCAGATTGCCGAGTTCTCTATTTGGACTGAACGATATAATATTTTTCAACCATTCATCAAAAGGACAGAATATGCTCGGGTTTATCAGGAACAAGGCCTGTGTTAGTTTGGCGAGGCCAACATTTTTAATCTTAAGTACTTCATCGAATTCGTCTGAATCAATTTTATCGATACTGACTACAGCGCTCCGAAACAGTCTCCAAAGCAATTCCGGATTGCCTTCGCCATTTCCATGAAACAAGAGATTCCGAGGTATTGGAGTCGGAAACGTAAACGCATGTTCCGATTCGAGAGATGGGATTTCGGCCAACTCGAACACCTCGGTGACGCTAGAATAGACACGATCTCTAGAATTGTCTGTGTTATAGCTTGCTATGGTATAGACAAACGAGAAAGGATCGATATTGTTGTCGCCATAATTTAACAGGCCCTGCGTGCCCTCTTCCTTCCAGTTGATATTTTTCGCCTTTTCAATCAGATATTTATTATCTTTTTCTGCAATTTTTTGGGCGAGTTGACTGAACCATGGAACCCAGTCATAGATTTCTTTCATAGATACTTCTCAGTTAATAGTCCCATAATGATATTTCAAGACATTCAACAAGTTGAGAGATTCAGCGATTCTGGCAAGCCGTTTGTCAGCTGTCCATATCAAAACATCTTTTTCTATTTTTGCTGATGCGACAAGATGAGCATCAATGTAGCCGATCCCCTTTTCCGCCATTATTATGTCGGGAGAGAAAAATCATAACTTCTTCATGACTTGCCACAACAACGCAGGGAAGCCTATTCCAAAGTTTTATCAAATGGTTTCGATTGTGCAAATTGCCGCACGCCAGTTCACCTATCACCATGGGGGGTATACAAATATTTTCCCGAAACAGGGCTTAAAATACTCATCTCCGTATCGCAGATGATCGACCCAGGCTGATGTGTCAACCAAAATCATTCGTTATCAGGATCAGGGTCAAATCTGCGTCTATGAATTGGGGTAAGTTGAGGCTCGCTTCCCCCTAACGCAGCAAGGCGACGGGCAGACTCTCGTTGAATCAGTGCTGTCAGAGCCTCCCTCATCAAAGCAGATTTTCCGTTTATACCGGTTAACTCAACCGCATCTTCAAATAACTTGCTGTCTATAGTAAGCGTGGTTCGCATGTCGATCAAAATACCGCATTAAATTAAGCATCATTATGCATCAAATTCAGCATATATGCGGTTACTGACACAATGAAGGCTATCCCAAGTTATTCTATTGACGAGTCTTTGTGATCGTCGATATGTATAGAAATTACCTGAGCCGGGCAGGCAATTATCAGTCTGATACGCTATTCAACAAGCCCGCACCTTCATCCTCCAAACCTATCTGTTCCACCCCCATCCCGACTTTTTCATGTGTTTGCGGTCAAGATAGACCCGCTGTTTGTTCTTTTATGAAACCCATCAGGCTCGGGATACCCGGCTCATAGCCAAGCTGTTCTCCTTCGGCTCTCATAACTCTCCAGATATAGCCGAGGTGCTCCAGTTTTTTTACGCTTTCCTTTTTCCCAGCCAGTTTGTTTACCTCCAGTATGGGAATTGGCCTATTTTCATTGTAAATAAACGCTCTGGCGATTTCTGCTGCAGGATGTAGCAATTCCTGATCATCAAGTTCAGAGAACCGTTTCGCATACATCTGATGTATGCGCATATTGACTTTTGATTCTGCATCAAACACCGTTTCCATGCTAATGATGTGTTGTTCTTTATGAACCAGTTCTTCCATCAGACATTTCCCCCAAAGCTGAATAAAGAACGGGTAGCAGTGCGTCTTGATGGCCACTCTCTCCGCCACATTCTCAGCAAACTGTATGTCAAAAGACTCTAGCGGCTTGATTAAAGCCTCAACTGATTCTTGCAACGAAAGCCGCCCCAGCGGAAATATTTCGCAACGTTCCCAGAATGTAGCTTCTGCCTGACTCAAAGTACTCATCAAGCCCGGTGTACCGGACAGTACAAGAAAGAAAGGAAGATTCTTCCACCGAACTGTCTGACTAGCATTCAGCAGGTCTTCTGCTGTTTTCTCATCCAGTCTTTGCGCTTCATCCACTATTAATACTACAGGATTGGCGGTACAACGCTCTTGTATGGCAGTCTTTATACCGTCCGAACGCTGAATTTTTAGGTTTGCCGTAGCCTCCGCAATAAATGCTTTAACTTTGCCCGTAATTTCCTGTACTACTGGAGCCGCCTCTCGGCCTTCCGACCTGATCCAGTGATCAAGCTTTTCCGGCGTTCTTATTTCTGAGGGCGTAACCCACAATATCTCTATGCTCTCTCCATATTCTTTGCTTGAATTATCTGCAAGGTTATGCAAAAGGGAAGTCTTGCCATTGCCCCGCGGCCCGTAGACAATCATATTCTGATATCCCTGATGCTTTTTCATTAGAGTATAGACTGCCAGTTGAAAAAACTGCTTCTCACTTTCGCGGCCAGCAAGAAACGGAGGGGCATCGCCGCCATCACCCGGGGTAAACAGCGTGAGCAACTCGCTTTTTTTATCAAGAATGCTATTCATCTAAATACTGACATAAAATCAGTGAATCCTAGTATACCTCAACATTGCCGAGGCATTATCGTGCTGCAGTCTCTCCACCAACCCAAATCAATGCCAATCTTTGTTGTCTAGTGCGAAGTCAGCGTTTTGCTACTGACATGGTCATTGCATGGCCCTTCGCCCTGATTTAGTCAATGTCCTCGCAGGACTTGAGGATATCCCTTAGCCCAGCTTTCGCGATTCTGCCTAAGGGGTGAGAGGCTGACGGTTCCTGTCTATGGTTTATCGAGGACAACTTCATGGACGATATCGTCAACGACATTAATTTTAGCCATCCCAGCGAAGTGTTGGGCAACTGCAAATCCAGGATCCAGCATCAGCAGAAATGCTTCTGGTTTCTGGCCCATCATAGTTTCCCATATGAGTAATCAATTATTGAGGCGAGTAACGAAGCGTGATCAGAAAATTACGCCCGTCCTGATTGTATCCTTGAATCGTCTCGTAATCCTCATCAAACAAATTGTTGATCTTTAACTCCAGATTCCAGTGCTGTTTGAACAGCCGGGTCAGACGCGTATCAACACGGCCGAACCCGTCAACCCGGTTTTTATTTGCGGCATCATCGTAACTCTTGCCCTGATAGTGTAGCGAAATGCCTGCCTCCCAAGGATCAAAATTCTGGGAAACATCTAAAAACGCAAGTTGTTTTGCTCGTCTGCGCAACTGTTTATTGCGATTGATGCCACTGTTGTTCAATGGCTCTTGAAGTGTAAGACTACCGTTAACATCCATGTTTCTATAAGACGCTTTAAAACCTACTTCAAGACCAGTAATCAATGCCTTGTCAATGTTTGAAGGAGGCCATCCGGCAATCATGTTTTCGATTTCGGTTCTATAGACATTGGCGGACACTTCAGCATTCGCTTTTCGAAGCGCTATTCCGATATCGACACTGCTTGACTCCTCAGGGCTTAGATCGGGATCGCCCGCATCTGGCCAGTACAACTGGTTAAATGTCGGGGCTTGGAAGGCCGTGCCATATGAGCCAGTTAGTCTCCAAACTTCATGTATGTCTCTCCCGAATGCTAAAGAACCGGTTGTTTTTTCGCCATACTGTTCATTATCGTCCAAACGAACCGATGCCTCAACATCTACAGCGTTGAAGTTCGAGCGAATTAATGCAAAGTAACCGACGTTGTCTCTTTGATTGGCATCATACTTTGTCGTGCTTTCGACTTCATCTTCAATGAAGTCGATACCTGAGACTACTCGATGTTTTGTCCAGTCCAGTACATTCTGCCAGGAAACCTGTTGTTTTCGGGTGTTGTATCGATTGCTGAAACTTCCATTCACAAATACATCACGTTTGTCAGCAGATTCTGACAAGGTCAAGCTACCATGAATTGAATCATTAACAGTCCAATCACCTCTAACATGGAAAGTACGCAAAAGAGCCTTTGACTCATAATCTGACGTACTGGAAAATCCATCGTATTCAGTTTCATTGTCCGAAAGTGTCAAGCCAGAAGACAAGTCGACGTGATCAGAGATGTTCACTCCTCCTTTCAAATTCAATGACTGATTTTGATAACCATCCATATCGGGATTGTTGTTTTTTCGAAAATTGAATCCCCTCGTTTCTTCAGTGACGGCATGAAGACTATACCGGACATCGTCATGACTCCCTGAAACACCAGCTTCCACATCGTATGTATCGTGACTTCCCGAAGAAATTGCCAACAGAGGACGCAGTGCTTCCCCTCCCTGACGGGTGAAGATCTGTATAACGCCGCCAATAGCCTCAGAGCCATATAGACTAGATCGGGGACCACGTACAACCTCGATTTTCTCCACTATGGAAAGAGGAATATGTTCAAGCGATGTCGCTCCCGAAGTAGCCGACCCGATTTTGATTCCATCAACCAAGACCAAGACATTTGTACTGGAAGTACCCCTCAAAAATATGCTGGAAGTAGATCCGCGTCCGCCATTGCTTATGACAACCAATCCCGGTACTCTGGAGAGGATATCATCAACACTTTTTCCTCCGCTTCGATCAATCTCTTCGCGGCCAATCACGGTGACCGGAGCCATTGTTTCATCGACTGTTTCTGCGGCTCTGGAAGAAGTTACGACTATGGTTAGAGGATCCTCATCCTGTTCATCGCCGTAAGCGGAATAGGGTATTGCAACAATACCTGCACTCAAGGCCAAAATGGCCCAAAAAGGGGAGTATTTCATCTGTAATTTTCTGGGAAATGCACCACCCGTGCATGTATCAAGTCCATCCTGCATGGCAGGATCCCTGATCAGGCCGGTCTCCGGACTCATGAGTTGAAATCGATTTTTCCGATTTCCTTGCCTGCAGCCTTCCCGTATCAGACAGCTACAGTGACCAGAATAAAATCCTGATGCAGACAATCAATCATTTACCGTTGCGGGGGCAGTATCGGGTTTGCCATGAGCGACCTATTCAATCGCCAGACGCACCGATTTCCCGTTTCATCCCGGTTCATTCAACCGGGAATACCCGAACAGCTCAATTATAAGGTGAGAATTGAAATATTTTCAATCAAAAATTTTCGCAACTGCCCTGCCGGGCATGAGAAACATGAATGCGAGATCAAGTTTCGGAATAACTCAGAATTAGACCCAGTTTTCCAGAAGCAGTCCCTTCACTCGTTGAAACTCTTTCAAGTTATTGGCAACAAGCGTCAATCCCTCGCTTCTGGCATGAGCGGCGATGTGCAAATCATTAACTCCGATTACCTGTCCCCTGAATTCAAGGTCTGCACGAATTTCCCCATAGTGAGTTGCCTCTTTCATGCCATACTCCAGAATTGCCAGCCGTGAAACAAAATCATTCAGCTGCTTACGATTGTGATCGACCTTTAAACTCTTCTCGACACCATGAGCCAGTTCGGCCAAGGTGACTGAGCTGATGCACAACTCGCCGGCAAAGCGATTGAAAGTTTCCAGGGTTCCGGCCGGACGATTCTTGATCACATAGATAGAAATGCTGGTATCAAGCAGATACTTAAGCATCAGCGACTCCAGTCAGAAAGGCCCTCTTTCTGACAGCTTTTGATCCGGGCGCTTTTCCATGAAGCCTTCGCTCGGCCTCTCATCAGCAAGGAAAAAACTGTCGCATGAGCCATTTACAGGAGACAGTATCCGGTCCTTTCCGGCTATCCGAACATGCACATGGGGGACATTCTCGGAAAATCGAACTTCTACTGGAAGCCTCACCGCCTAGGTGCGATTGTTCATGAATATGGATCCGACTTTCATAGTTCATAATTATTGAGCGTGTGCACATGAGGTCTTTACAATTATTGGCCAAATAGCAAGTGTTTGTGCAGGTTCACGCATGAGCGACCAAGGTCAAAGTTCATCGGCAGGTAAACAACCTGTTGACTGGAATTGGGGTAAAAAACGATATGGCTCTATAGGTATGCACGATCAGTTACTCGCGGTCAAGCTGGGAGTCTGCGAGTCGAGACGTCTACGCGATGGTTCTGATGTTTCTCCGCAGTTTTCTGAACGAAAACCGAATGAGTGGCCATGGTTCCCTCAACCGATTTGTATTAACAGCGGATTCCTACCGTCCAGGTACAATCTGAACTGGTTTTGACCTTGACTCGGAAGTATCAAAAGATGCGGACATTGTCATCCTACAGGCATCCGAACCGGCTTTAAACATTCGGGAGTTTGAGGTTTATTTGAGGTTCCACCCGTTGCTACTTGATGGCGGACAGGCCCACTTCGAAGCGCTTGTAAAAGTGTACCCGGATGCCGTTTCCTTTGCGGCCCCGTTCCGGCAAGTAACACATGACTGACATTCCCAATTTGGGTACTATAATGCCCAACATGGGTATAAAAGATTCAGTAAATATCGCTGACGATCCCGAAAACACCAGTGTCTGGGGATCATCTTCGGCACTTGCAGACGCACTTTTCACCACGTCTCAGCAAAAGGTGCTAGCCTTGCTTTTCGGACAGCCAGACCGAAAATTCTTCATGACCGAAACCATCAGTCTGGCTGGTTGCGGGCGGGGTGCAGTACAGCGTGAACTCGCCAAGCTGGCCAGGTGCGGGCTCGCGACTGTATCCAAGGTCGGAAACCGGAGATATTATCGTGCAAATCCTGAGTCCCCACCGTTCGAAGAGTTATGCAGCATCGTGCGCAAGACAGTCGGCGTGGAGATATCCATCCGGAAAGCACTGGTTCCGCTTGAAGACCGGCTAGCGCTAGCCGTGCTCTTCGGATCGATTGCCAAAGGGGCATTGACCTGCTGCTGGTTTCAGAAGAACTGACACTAGAGACGGTATGCAATGCCTTGTCGTCGGCTGAAAAATCATTGGACCGACGCATAAATCCCACACTCCTCAGATTGGACGAATTCCAGCTTAGACGCAAGGGTAAGTACGGATTTATTGCGCAGGCGCTTGATAAGCCACATAGTGTTTTGGCGAGCAGTTCCGATCACACATAAGCATCTGGATAATCTGGCGAGAGCAGACACTCTCAAGATCGAAGGTACAACAACCCAGGAAATTTCCAAGCTAATTCGCTCTGGGACAGCACGACTAGCGGATGCCAAAAAAGAAAATCTAAGCCCTGAATCTCGATTCGACCTTGTTTACAACTCAGCGCATGCTTTATCCCTTGCTGCGCTGCGGATGGCAGGCTATCGCTCTGGCAGCTGTTATTTGGTATTCCAGTGGTTTTTCGGCATACACTACATTTCCCGAGCGATCAGTGGCGGATTCTGGATCAAGCACATCGAAAGAGAAACATTATGGAATATGAAGGTGTTATTGATATTGATAAAAACCTACTTGAGGCAATAATTAGGGTAACCGAAGAAGTCGCTGAACGAGTATTGATCAGATGTTCGGACAAGCCACCAGAATCGCAATAATCCTGTAGAAGCATTGCAATAGCCGAGAATTCTTTGATCTACATTTTGGGTCGTTTGTTTCATCATTGATTAATCCTTTCGCCTCAGCGGTCTAGCCCTTCACAAACCCACTGGATGTATGTTTACTCACTCGGTTCCCTTTCTCCGAAATCATGCCAATTCGAGTATCTGGATCAAAGTTTCAACGATCATACATTGGAAAATACGGTACCTATACCGGTTAACCATGCATAATGAGCAGCTTGATCTATGAGACTGGGTGGATCATGCACAAACTATACAGATCAGCCAAGCTAGAATAATACCATGATTGACAATGTCAGCCCTTCAACCCGGTCCCGCATGATGCGGGCAATACCCAGCAAGAATACGAAGCCGGAACTATCTCTTCGAAAAGGCCTGTTCAGGGCTGGGTTCAGGTTTCGGCTTCACAGGAAGAACCTTGCGGGAAAGCCGGATATAGTCCTGACAAAATACAATGCGGTTATTTTTGTACATGGCTGTTTCTGGCATCGCCATGAAGGCTGTAGCTTAGCAACCATACCTTCTAGTCATAAGGATTACTGGATGCGTAAATTCGACAGTAATGTCGAACGTGACAACAGGAATCGCGAACAGTTGATTTCTTCAGGCTGGCGAGTAGCAATTGTCTGGGAATGTGGCCTTAGGAAGCAGCCAGATAGAGTCATTTCCGATGTCGCACATTGGCTGAAGAATGATGATAGCCAGTCTGCAGAATTTGCTGATTCAGAAGTAGATTACAAAAACGAGAACTAATCGCAACAGTTGAATAGCATATGCCCAGAGCGTAATCATGGTTCCGGTTTCAAAACCCATGGACAGGATTTGCCGGGCTAGTTTGCAATCGACGCAACTTCCTTGACACGCACTGACCTGAAACGGCACCAAACGAAAACAACAAAGCACAATGACGGCCCTTTCTATTGAGATAGCGATACGGGAATTCCTACTGACCGCCAACCACGGAGCCTGCATTGAATGTCCGTTGCAATGGAAATAGAAAACGAATAGTGATACGAAGGAATCGAAATGACTGAAGCAAGTTACATCATCGGAACACTCAGATCCATGGATTATCTTCATTCTGATGCCGAATCTGGAAGCAGTCATTTTCTCGCGTCCCACTGTTGGCATGCGAGGAGTGTCATCCAACCGGAAGGAACATGAAAAAGTCTTCTTTATCTTTTGCAGTAATTGTGTGATACGATAATCTCACCCGCTGAAAATCCTATTGCTCCATGCAACAAATACGAAAAATGATGCGGTTTTTACCCTGTGGTTTTCCTTGCTTCCGGGGTTATGGTGCGCCCTTTCCTGGTCATACTCTACAGACCTGGGTCCATTATGTTCGGGATAGATCCAGGAGCGGAGGGCGGTATCGATGAACGAAGTTCAAGAAAGAGAGCTGAAGTCTTTTCTCCGGCAGACGGAGGGCACGCCGCCGCCGGTGTTTGTCGGAAGGGACGGAGTGCTGGACGACATTGCGCTGGCAGCCTGGCAGGTATGGGAGGGTACGGGTGGAGGCATGCACGGCATGGAGAAGGCAACCCGGATTGTCCAGGGTGCGCCGGGGGCCGGCAAGAGCTCGATCCTGAACGAGATCGCTCGGAACCCCGGGAGGCTGTGCATGGAGGACGGCACGGTTCCGATGGTGCTGGTGCTCAAGTCCGGGGACATCCAGGGACCCGTAGACATTCTCAGGCCGCTGGCCGAGAAGATGCATCCTTCCGGGTCCCGCGAGTTCATGGCCAGAATCAGCAGGAACACCGGCGGCGAGGCGGGCTTTGGCCTTGGACTGTTCCGGTTCGTCCGCAAGAGGGAAACCGGCATCGAACATGCGGAGCCGGATGCAGACTGGAACGCTTTCGGCGCATGGGCCGAACGGCACGGCGGATTCGACCGGCCGGTCGTCCTCGCCATTGACGAGGCACAGCGGTTTGACCGTGTTCCGGAAGACCCGCTCTCCAAGCTGTTTCAGAGTCTCCATGACGGATGCGGCCTGCCGGTCGCCCTGGTGCTGGCCGGGCTCAGCGACACCGAATACTCGGCCGGCAGGATGGACCTGACCCGCATTCCGGCCGGGCAGAAGCACAGCATCGGATGCTTTCCGGAACAGGAGGCCGAGGAATACATGACACGGTCATGCGCCCATTTCGGAATCGGCACTGCGGGCTTCGAGCACGAGATCGGCCGGCTGGCCGAGCCCTGTGACGGCTGGCCCCGACACCTGCACATCGTCCTCAAGGCCCTTGGCAGGGAAGCCCTGAGAACAGGCGGCGACCTCGGCAAGGCGGAGTGGGAAAGAATTCGCATCGAAATCATGACCGGAAGGGACGGATACTACGGTCACCAGTTTTCAGCCGAGATGAAGGATGCCATAAACCTCACCGCCAGGGTGATGGCAGAACTGGACCGCTGTCAGAGCCGTGCTCGCATCAAGTACCTGATGGACGGCCTGCATGAGTCGGACCCCCGGAAATACCGCTTCCCTGTCGGGATGGATGCGGACTCCTTCTTCGTTCATCTCGTGCACAGGGGAACATTGCACGAGGAATCCGTTGACCGGTTTGCCTGCCCCATCCCGTCTTTCCGCACCTATCTGCTTGATCAGGGAGGGATCGTTGAGAACCCTTCCCCGAAACCAGGTCCTGTCGGCTATACCGACAGATCAGCTACGGGCAATTCGATTGATACATGATTCAGCGACCAGTCGGGTTACGGTTTTCCTGATGTCGTTGCCAGAAACTTGATGTTACATGCAATCCAGTCGAAGAAACCCCGGCATTCGGCCTGTAAAGTCATGTCGAACAGCAAGTGTAGCAATTATGGAAACGCTTACATAAATTTGAAAGGCATAATGGTGCCGACTTGCTGGAAATCATCGACATAATCTTGCTTGGCTATGGCATAACTTACACTTATGAACATGGCGCATCTGGTTTTTCAAGCATCACTTAACTTTCTTTATCGGAGACTGATGATTGAGGGAGAAATCCAGCTAATTTGCATTAATCCAGGCAGTATGCTGCATGACTGTTTTTGCATTGATCAAACACTACATACAGCGATCTGGGCTGACAAAAAACACTGAAAAAGCATTTCGCAAATTTCTGCAGGTTTAGAAACGTCAAAGGGAAAGATAGGCTGCCAACAGAACCAGAGTACCTGCTTCGGCAACTTCGACTTGGGCACCATAAACATCACCGGTATATCCTTCAATCTTTCTGGCAATGAAAAACCACACCAGTATGGCGCCAAGCAAACATCCGATCGCTGAAAAAACATACCCAGGCAGTGAGATCAACAATAAGACCAGTGAAAGCAGCGCCGCATCAAGCAGAACATTTTTGCGCATCAGGGCATCGCCAAGGCCAGTTCCCAGACCTTGTGCACGAAGATATGGCTTCTCCATAATCGTCAGGACCAGCAAAATACGAGACAGGGTTGCCGCAAATAACGGCACCATGAATGCGCCTTGGGAAAATAACCAGCTGAGTGACGTCCATTTGATGAGCAGAACGGATACAACTGCCACTATCGCACCAGCCCCTATCTGTTGATCCTTCATGATCACCAATATGCGTTCCTTGTCGAAACCACCCATGACTGCATCTCCACAATCGGCCAGACCATCAAGATGCAGCGCTCCTGTAATGGCTATCCATAACGCCAGTGCGAGTGCGCCAGCAACAGTATGTGGAATGCTTAGCCAGACAATCATGATTGCCGCACTCAATGACAGCAGTGCGCCTATGGTCAGGCCAACAAGACCATACCACTTGACCGCTGCCCCGGACATTTCAGGTTGATGACGAAACCCCTTTCCCAAAGGTATTCGGGTCAGAAACCCGAAAGCCTGCCTGATCTCTTCAATCATGTGCCGGATGAATTGTGAACATCGAGCTGATACCAGTCTTCATGGTCAGGATGATGGTAAATCTTGATCCTGCTGTGACAGGCATAAGGAATACTGAACATTGACAGTGAGGATGGTTTCAGGTCAAGCGTGCAGCAGTATATGGCACGCATCACGCCAGCATGGGCAAACAACAGAATCTGCTGTCCATGATAAGACTGAATGATTTCGTTGACCGAATTCTGGACTCTCTCCAGAAAACCGCCATAGCTCTCACCGCCATGCGGGGCTGATTGCTCAGGATGGCCGATCCAATGTTGCCACTGTCCGGGATACCCTTCATTGATATCCTGAAAAGTGAGTGTTTCCCATTCACCGAAATCGACTTCAGCAAAGTCATGATGTTCCATACATGGAATTTCCAACGACTTGGCAATCTCAAAAGCGAATTCACAACAGCGTTTTCGGGGAGATGTAAGCACGATGTCCCAGCGGTGCCCAAGGTCAGTAAGCTTGCGGCATTGGGTTACCAATTGCTGCCACCCGGTTTGTGAAAGCACGGGATCGGTGACTCCACATATTTTGCTCCCCAACTCGTGCTCACCATGACGTATTACATCAAGTTGAGTACAGCCCCATTCAGTCACGGTCCGATACTCCCGCCTCGTCAAACGTTGCCATATTGTTATGCAGTTCACAGGCCGAATCCACCAGATCATAGGCAATGGCAGCACCACTACCCTCTCCAAGCCGCATGCCAAGCGAAAGCATCGGATCGGCTTGAAGCACCTGCAACACGCTGACGTGACCCGGTTCCTGGGAGACATGTGCAAACAACATCCAGGCACGTGTATCGGGATTCAACTTGCAGGCCACCAAAGCAGCCACACTGGATATGAAGCCATCGACAATAATCGTAACGCCCAGCATGGAAGCACGAATGTAAAAACCGGCCAGGGCAGCGATTTCGTAGCCCCCAAGTTCAGTCAGAATTCGCAACGGGTCCGACTGACTGCCAATTCGAACCAGCGATTTTTCGATTACGGATTGTTTGCGTAAGATGCCTTGCTCATCAAGTCCGGTTCCGGGGCCAACAAGATCTGGTACTGCGGCAACTCCCAAAGCAGCAGCCAGAGCACTCGCACAGGTTGTATTGCCAATCCCCATTTCACCGCCGATCACAATCTGACATTGTGTCAAGTATTCATCCATGACATTTCGGCCGAGTGACAGAGCTGCCAGGGTTTCTTCACTGGTCATCGCGCTTTCTTCAAGAAAATTCCTGGTGCCATGGCCAACTGGTCGATCAATGACGGGTTCTGGATAGCCATCCCGTCTTGTAGTTCCCGCATTGACAATGCATAACTGTGCTTTCGCTCGTTTCGCAAGCACGCTAATGGCAGCGCCACCACTCAAAAAATTCAGCACCATCTGTGAGGTGACCTCTGGAGGAAATGCGCTGACCCCTTCTTTGGTGACACCATGATCACCAGCGAATACCGCAATTCCAAGTGGTGATGCTTGCGGTCGAAGGGCACTTTGCATGGCGGCCATGTGAACCGCCACAGCCTCGAGCTTGCCGAGTGAGCCTGATGGCTTGGTAAGCATTGCCTGTCTTTCCAGTGCAGCCTCCCCTGATTTTTGGTCGGGTGGCGGTATGGAATGCGTAAACCAGTCTTTATCCTGCATTGCTTGTCTTTATCCGGTTGGGAATTCCGCACAGCATCTGGGTAACTGTGTCTGCCTGTTGCGCGATATCCTGTTGCAGTTTTCCGCTTTCATCAACGAATTCTCGAGCCAGTGATCCGGTAGGGATCACCCCCATGCCGGTCTCATTAGACACCAGCCAGAGTGATCCCTGAATGAGCTTTAACCCGGCAAGAAATCGCTCACGCTCATTATTCCAGCCTTGCCGGTCCTCGCGACATAGCCAGTTCGATAGCCAGAGGGTCAGGCAGTCAACGACTGCCGATTCGTTATTTTTTAACTTGCCGAGGATTTGTGACAGATATAGCGGCTCCTCGACCAGCCTCCATTGCTCGCCTCGTCGACGCTGATGCTGATTAATTCTCTCTGCCATCTCCCGATCCCCTGCTTCTGCAGTCGCTATATAGAGTGGATAATCACTGGATTCAAGTGCGCACTGTTCGGCATAACGGCTTTTTCCACTACGAGCACCGCCCACAATCAACTCGATCATGAATGGAATGTCTTCAAGGTTTAATTGTTCTGAGGTGATTCAACGACTTCTACCTCGGTCTTGATTTCACCGCCCTTCATGAAGTTCAGCGTAAGGTCGAATCTCTGTCCTGGAACTAGCGGCTCGACAAGCCCCATCAGCATGATGTGATGTCCGCCTGGCTCCATTGTCAAAGAGCTATTGCCGGGAATTTCAAGGGAGTGATGGTGATGCATTTTCATTTGCCCATGATCATGCGAGGTAGTATGCAGCTCAACACTGTTAGATACGCCTGTTGTTGCATCCATCAGCATATCTGCTTGAGAACCTTTATTCTCGATTAGCAGATAGACAGCACCATTTTTTGAAGATGGCGGTACAGCCAAGCTCCATGCAGAGGAAACCGACACGTCACCTGCATGAGATCCAATACTGAAAGCCAATAGGCCAAAGCCGACTAATGCGCTTTTCGATTTATACATAACTTCTCCTTGCCTGTTGAACGGAAATATGCAGCTGCGATAGGCCGTGCATGGTCATTGGGCTTATCGACGGAACGTTGAATCAAGAGAAACACTGGGCAGAATCCCTCTCTTGTCAGGATCAGCAAAATGGCTGCTTCATAAGCGACCCGGTTTGCAAAATTATATCTCAAATACCAACAACTGCTTCATGGCTATCGATGACCGAATACTCTTATTGCCCAGATTGAGCAGGGAAAGACATCAAGCCGGCCAATCGATCCACTCGATAGACGTTGCTGGATCCACGATCATGGGTATCTAAATGATTGCATAGTCGCCTTGCCGCAGCAACTGGAACTTATCCCCTCTCAATTATTCTCAGCCCCTTGTTTATACCTTCAAGAATTGGCGTTGAAGTTGATGTTGGCACTCCGGCATCGATCGCCATGGCAACTGTCTTGTTCGCGGCATCATCCATTCGAACAAGAAGGTCAGAAAAAAATCCATCCATATCCGGTTCGTGAAATCCTGCTTTTTTGCCAGTCTGATGAAAATGCCGGAGCTGGATTTCGTTGAGACGGTAATGCCTGCTGTTTCCCCATGCCATTGCCACCTTGATTTTCTGATCCGGAAATTCCGGAAACGAAGAGGAAGAAGCAACATCATACAACGGGGTGAGCCGGTATCCATCTGGCGAGAGAAATATTGAAAAGTTTTTCGCATGACCATCAATGGCGGCCAACAGCCAGTATACGATTTGCGTCTTCATGAAAGCCATTCTAGATTCATGCGGAGCGATTGCGCCGTTCATGAACTTCAAAATATCCACAATACCTGGGCCGCCATAGGCTTGGTACTTGCGAAATGGAAGAATCCCAAGCGCTTGACACATGTCTTCTTGCGGTAGCCGATATATCACTCCTTCATGCCAGATACGTTCAAAACGTTCTACTACGATCACTGGCTTGTTATCAAATAGCATACCTTCAGCTATTGCTGCATCAAGGCCCAAGTTACGGCAAAATTCCAGACAAAGCCATTCATTCCAGGGCATGTCAGAAAATTCGTTGTTCGCCTGACCATTTCTCATAGGCGGCTTGAATATGTGGGAGGTAGGCGTTGGTCCAATGGGTAAATGCCATTGATTGTTGATACGAAGAAAGGCAGTTTTTTGTTGCTCACCTGCAATGGAGAGGCGAAAGTTCTCTTTGCCGCCCTGTACGCCGAGGGGAGCAGTTACGAGAGATGCGATCCGAGAAGCAATTTCCTTGTCATCCACTTTTCTAAATTCCTGCTTCACAGGGCTATCAGTATCAAACCCCTCAGGAACAAAGCGCAATGCTCCAACACAATCCGATCCAACAGCCGCCAAGAGATCAAAGGTTCTGGTGATGGCAGCCTTTACTCGAGTCGCTATTTTTTCTCTTGTTGTACGACTATCGGGCAACAGTCCGTCAAAGTAGCTAGCCACTTTTTCTCCTGACCAGATGCGATCGGAGAGTGGCATGGACATGGAGATGGGGAATTGCCTTTCAGAGGAAAGCCACTCCGGAGTGTAGCAAAAAGACGTTCCACCGCCAGGTTCACGACAATACATGCCAACTTTACTTGTACCGACATATGCTTCAAGCACACGTCTTTGACGCTTGCGGCTCGAGCTAGGGCGTGTTAACACTACGAAGTGCATTGACGACAAGTGCAAAGACGATAAATCCGAGGAACATGACGTCAAGCTTGTCGAAGCGCGAGAAGACCCGGCGGAAGCCCTTGAGCCGTCTGAAGAAGGGCCGTATATTGGATAACTCCTCTTCGCATATAATCTGCAAACCTTGATTTTGAGCATCATTCATGAACAAATCCATCGACTGGTATTTTGATTTCATCTCGCCCTTTGCCTATTTTCAGCATAGGCACTTGATCAACGAACACCCCGATATTGAAATTCGCTACCACCCGGTCCTGCTCGGTGCCCTGTTTGTGCAAAACCAGCACAAGGGACCTGCCGAAATTCCAGTCAAGCGCATCATGACGTATCGCTACTGCATCTGGCATGCAAAACAGCATCAAATACCCTTCCGATTTCCGGATGTGCATCCCTATCGCCCGGTCAATGTCTTGAGAATGGCCCTCGCTGCTGGCGTCAACGCGGAAACCGTCTCTAAGATATTCGAATTCATCTGGGTCGATGGAAAAAGCCCCGATCAACCCGAACGCCTGGATGAATTGGCATCGCGTCTCGAACTGGATGGGCATCAGAGTGCGACAACAAAGCCGGAAATAAAAAACCAGTTAAGGCAAAACACCGAACGCGCGATTGAACTCGGTATCTTTGGCGTGCCAACCTCGTCCATTGGCAATCAGCTGTTCTGGGGGCATGATCAAACCCCGATGATTCTCGAATACCTGAACAATCCTCAGCTATTCGAGGATGAAGAATACCGCAGAATAGATGCCATCCGGGACGGTCTCGGAAAATAGATTCGACATAATCACTCCATGTAGCGCGTAAAGTTCGAGACTTCTTCGCGCACTGTGCGGTAATGATTGACCGGGTCCGAATTGTCTTCATATCCGACAGCGAGCCCGCAGATTACCGTGTAGTCATCGCTGAACCCGACATGCTCCCTGACCAGTTCAGGGTATTCACCGAGTGATGCCTGGGGACAGGTATCAAGGCCATGGTCCATGGCTGCCAGCATGATCGACTGCAGGAATATCCCATAATCGAGATAGGAACCGGTTTCCATAATCCGGTCCATGAAAAACAACAGCATGACTGGAGCATCGAAAGATCGATAGTTGGCAGCCCATTGGGATTTCCTTCTCTCAATATCTTCACGTTCAATACTGAGCGCCTTGTACAAAGCTTTGCCGCATTCGATCCTGCGCCGCCTGTACGGATCCTTCCAGTCAACCGGATAGTATTGATAGTCCATCTTGCCTCGAACACCGCGCCAGAATTCCATTTCGATTTTCTCGCCCAGCGTTCTTTTGCTCTCTCCGCGCAGTACCACAACCTCCCAGGGCTGGGTATTCGAGCCTGAAGCCGCCCAGCGGGCCGTATCCAGAATGGTGTTTATGGTTTCCACACCCACCTCGCGGTTCAGGAATTTCCGGACTGATTTACGATTACGAATCGCTTCACTGACATTCATGGGCAATCAAGAGAAATGTATCAGCAAGATCCGGAACCCATTTCCATCATGCGATCTCACGCAATTTGCGGCGGATGATCTTGCCGGTTGTGGTCAATGGAAATTCTTCAATAAAGGCGATTTCCCGAGGATATTCATGCGGCGAGAGCCGCAGCTTAACCCATTCTTGCAGGTCATTGATCAAGGATTCTGACTCTTCATATCCCGTATTCAGGCAAACAAAGGCCTTCACGATCTCGGTTCTCATCGGGTCGGGCTTGCCAACCACCGCACAAATCGCCACCGCTGGGTGGCCCAGAAGACAGTTTTCGATCTCGCCCGGCCCAATGCGGTACCCTGCCGAGGTAATCACGTCATCGTTTCGACCAACAAAGCGGATTGCTCCACTCTCTACAAGCATGCCGGTATCACCGGTCAGCAGCCATTCACCAGAGTATTTTTCAAGCGTGTTTTCGGGCTTGTTCCAGTATTCAAGAAACATCACGGGGGTTTTCCCGCGCACGGCGATCTGTCCCCGTTGATTGGGCCCCAGCGGTGTCCCATACTCATTGATCACCTGAACATCATGTCCAGGTACTGCAAACCCCATCACACCCGGTTCAGGAGGCGCCAGCGCCCCACAAGATGAAACGATCATGTTGCATTCGGTTTGACCATAGAATTCGTTGATCCACAGGCCAAATGCTTCATGACCCCATTCAAGAAGTTCGGTTCCCAATGACTCTCCGGCACTTGCGATACTCCTCATTTCGGTTTTATGCCGATCCTTGCTCCATGCCATTCTCATCATTTTCAGCGCAGTCGGAGGAATGAATGCATTGCGAATACCGTGTTTGCTGATAAATTCAAATGCAAATTCACCATCGAATTTAGGCATGCGGTATGAAACTACGGGCACTGCATGATGCAGACCGGGCATCAGCACATCCATGAGTCCGCCAATCCATGCCCAATCTGCCGGAGTCCAGAGCTTGTCGCCATCCTGGGGCAAAAAGTCATGGCTCATTTCGACCCCGGGCAAATGACCCAGCAAGGACCGATGAGCGTGCAAAGTGCCTTTGGGGCTTCCGGTGGTGCCAGATGTGTAGATGATGAGGGCCGGATCGTTGGAATTTGTGTTTACGGTCTCGAACTGCTCGCTGCACCTGGGCAACTCTGAGAGCAGATCCAGGGCGTCTTCACTCGCCTCATCAATGCAGAGGTATTGCCTTAGACCACCCAGTTTACCCCGAATCGCCGCAAGTTTTGTGAGGCCTTCGTGATTGGTAATGATCGCGCGGGCACCGGAGTCCTTCAAGCGGTATTCGAGAGCCTCTTCGCCGAACAGGGTAAACAGCGGAATCGAGATACCAGCTAGCTTCCATGCTGCAATATGTGCGATAGCCGTCCAGGGATTTTGAGGGAGAAGTATGCCAACCCGGTCTCCGCGCTCAATGCCGAGTTCTGCCAGCAGGTTTGCGAGTCGATTGGCTCTCTCCCGAAGTTCTGCAAAACTGACTTCTTCGGTTCGGTCTCCGTGATCATGAATGATTGCTGTCCGGTTTGGTGCTGATACCGCCCAGCGGTCACAGACATCGGCCGCCATGTTGTATCGCTCTGGCACCTCCCAACGGAACAGGCTTCGGACTTCTTCCAGAGTCGAGCCAGGCGGTAACATCATTCATTCTCCAATATCAGGAGTAGTCATAGAAACCCTTGCCAGTCTTCCTTCCAAGATGGTTAGCGTCTACCATTTTCACGAGAAGAGGACAGGGACGATACTTGGATTCTCCAAGTCCTTCATGAAGCACATTCATTACCGAGAGCAGCACATCCAGACCAATCAGGTCGGCAAGGGCCAGTGGCCCGATCGGGTGATTCATGCCCAGCTTCATGATTTCGTCGATGTCCGCAGCTTCTGCGATGCCCTCATGAAGTGCAAAGATCGCCTCGTTAATCATCGGGCAGAGGATTCGGTTGGATATAAATCCGGGGCTGTCGTTGGCCGGGACCGGGGTCTTGCCGATCTTGAGCGTCAAGTCACGAGTAGTCTGATAGGTCGCATCATCGGTCTGGAGAGCCTTGATGATCTCGACAAGAGCCATCACTGGGACCGGATTCATGAAATGCATGCCAATCACCCGATTCGGACGGTTTGTACATGCCGCCAATTTGGTTAGGGAAATGGATGATGTGTTGGAAGCGATGATCACTTCGGAACGACATATCCCGTCAATTTGACTGAGCAAGTCGAACTTGAGTTGCGGCGTCTCCGGCGCGGCTTCAATTACGAAATCGACATCCTTCAGTTCATTCAGGGTTATTGATGTACTGATCGACTGCAATGTGCGGTTTCGATCCTGCGTTGCGATTATCCCTTTTTTGACCATTCGTGCAAGCGAGGAATCGATGGCCTCCAGCCCCCGGTCCAGCGCCGACTGACTGACATCAATCAGGCAGACTTGAAAGTCTGAATACGCAAAAGTCTGTGCAATTCCGTTACCCATCGTTCCAGCGCCAATAACGCCAATGTGCCTGATCGCCATATTGCCCATGTCTTGTTTAATCCTGTTTGCCTGTTCTGAAAAGGAGAACCGCTACATATTGCGACGGTATTGTCCCCCGACCTCATATAACACATCGCATATCTGGCCCAGTGAGCAATACTTGACGGCATCGACCAGTTTCCCGAATATGTTTTCATTATTGATTGCCGCTTCACGAATCCGTTGCAGGGCATGAGGGGAAGATTCGCGATTCTGCTGCTTGAATTCGGCAAGCCTGTTTATTTGATTCAGTTTTTCCTTCTCGGTAGACCGGGATAACTCAACGCTCTCCGGGCCGGATTGCGGATTCGGGTTGATGAAGGTATTTACCCCGATTACTGGCCATGTCCCGTCATGCTTGCGCTGTTCATAATACATCGATTCTTCCTGAATCTTGCCCCGCTGATAGCCGGTTTCCATGGCGCCTAGCACCCCTCCCCGTTCCGAAATCCTTTCAAATTCACGGAGCACGGCCTCTTCAACCAGATCAGTCAATTCCTCAATAATGAAACTGCCCTGATTGGGATTTTCATTCATGGCAAGACCCCACTCCCGGTTAATAATCAGCTGAATGGCCAGAGCACGCCGGACTGATTCATCGGTTGGAGTGGTGATCGCTTCGTCATAGGCATTGGTATGCAGGCTGTTGCAGTTGTCATAAATTGCAATCAGTGCCTGAAGTGAAGTGCGAATATCATTGAAATCGATTTCCTGGGCGTGCAGGGAGCGACCCGAGGTCTGTACATGATACTTGAGTTTCTGGGATCGTTCATTGGCACCGTAGCGATCACGCATTGTCACTGACCAGATTCTACGTGCCACCCGTCCCATCACCGAATACTCGGGACACATGCCATTGCTGAAGAAAAACGAGAGGTTCGGGGCAAAGTCATCAATGTCCATGCCTCTCGCCAGATAAGCCTCGACATAGGTAAAGCCATTGGCCAATGTGAAGGCAAGCTGCGAGATCGGATTTGCTCCGGCTTCTGCAATGTGGTAGCCGGAGATCGAAACCGAATAGAAATTGCGAATCCGGTTCCAGATGAAGTACTCCTGAATATCGCCCATTAACTTGAGTGCGAACTCGGTCGAGAAAATGCAGGTGTTTTGCCCCTGATCTTCTTTCAGGATATCTGCCTGAACCGTGCCCCGGACCTCTGCGAGTGCCCGGGTACGGATTTCCGCCGCCTGCCCCTGGTCCGGATTCTTGCCCTCCTTATCGATGAATTGCTGCATTTTCTGATCGATGGCGGTATTCAGGAACATCGCCAGAATGATCGGCGCAGGGCCATTGATCGTCATGGAAACGGACGTTGCCGGATCGCAAAGATCAAATCCGGAATAGAGCACCTTCATGTCATCGAGGGTTGCAATCGATACTCCGGAATTGCCAACCTTGCCGTATATGTCCGGACGCTTATCCGGGTCGCATCCATACAGGGTAACCGAATCAAATGCAGTCGATAACCGCTTGGCTTCGGAATGCTCGCTGAGAGTCTTGAAACGCTTGTTGGTCTTGAATGCATCGCCCTCCCCGGCAAACATGCGTGTCGGGTCTTCGCCATCGCGCTTGAAGGGGAAAACGCCTGCCGTAAACGGAAAGCGGCCGGGGAGATTCTCTGTCATCAGCCAGCGTGCCAATTCACCGTGATCCTTGAATTTGGGCAGGGCTACCCGATTGACCCGTGAACCCGATAGGGTTGTTTTCTGCAGTGGATTCGTGATTGTTCGGCCCCGAACTTCAAATTCATGCACGTCACCAGAATAATCCTCACAAACCCCGGGCCATTCCTCAAGTAAACTCTTAACCGAGGGTTCGAGCTTGGCATCAAGATCCCGAATCAACCCGTCAATACTCTCCGGTACGTCTTGTCCGGCCAGCATGAGCATGTTCCTGGTTTCTGATACCTGCTGGATTGAGCGTGCCATGCCCGATTGTTGCTTGGCATTGTTCCGGTAGTTTCTGACCGCATCGGCAATCTCCGCGAGGTAGCGAATCTTCTTTTCGGGAATGATGCGGTTCTGGTCGGTCGAAGTGCGCGTGCCCGAATAAGGCATACCATCGGCCTCCTGATCAAGGCCGTGTGGTTTAAGCTGTTGAATGATCTCATGAGACAGGGCCGTTACACCGTCATCGTTAAACTGCGAAGCCATGGTGCCAAATACCGGCATACTCTCGGGAGGCGAGGAGAATGCCTCGCGGTTACGCTGCACCTGCTTGCATACATCCCGGTAGGCATCCTGGGCGCCATTTCGATCGAACTTGTTTATTGCGACCACATCCGCGAAATCCAGCATGTCGATCTTTTCCAGCTGCGATGCTGCTCCATACTCGGGGGTCATGACATACAATGAACAATTCACCATGTCCGTAATTGCAGTATCCCCCTGCCCGATCCCCGGGGTTTCAACGATAACCAGATCGAACCCTGCAGACTGGCATAAACGGATCATGTCGGGAAGATGGGCAGGAATTTCCGAGCCACTGCCCCGAGTTGCTATCGAGCGCATGAAAATATTCGCATGATCGATCGCATTCATGCGTATTCTGTCTCCGAGAAGGGCTCCACCAGTCCGGCGACGCGTTGGGTCCACGGCCAGCAATGCAATTTTCATGGCATCGGCAAACCCCAATCGAAAACGCAATATCAACTCGTCGGTCAATGAGGACTTGCCTGCACCGCCGGTCCCAGTGATGCCAAGCACCGGTGCGCTCTTCCTGGCATCAATATCATTGACAAGGGTCGGCGATGCTTCACCACTTTCAATGGCAGTCAAGGCTTGCGCAAGAATTCGAAAACTACCCCTTTTCACCTCTTCAAGTGTTTTCGGCGCGTCGGCGCAGAGATCGAATGAACTCAGCGCGATCGTATTCTCGATCATGCCGGTCAGTCCCAGCTGCTGGCCGTCTTCCGGAGTGTAAATTCGGGTTATGCCATACTCTTCGAGAATCCTTTTCTCTTCGGGCACGATAACTCCCCCTCCGCCTGCGAAGATTCGGATTTTTTCGCCGCCACGTTCACGCAGCATGTCGAGCATATATTTGAGGTATTCGACATGACCGCCTTGGTAGGAACTGATTGCTATACCGTGAACATCCTCCTGCAGCGCCGCATTCACGACCTGCTCAACTGAGCGGTTGTGTCCGAGATGGATAACTTCCACGCCCTGATTCTGGAGAATCCTGCGCATGATGTTGATGGCCGCATCATGACCGTCAAACAGGCTCGCCGCTGTAACAAATCGGATGTAGGGCTGGATTGCTACCTGCGAATCAATCTCTGAGCATTCGGGTTTTCCCATTTCGAACTCGCTGGAAGTTGGACTTTTTCAGTCAGGAATGATACATTACGTTTACGTAAGCGTCAACTCAGGTCATTTTCATGCCGCCGGGATTCATGTCCAGTACCAAGACATATACTATATCGGATTTGGCGAAACATTTCGATTTAACGACAAGAGCCATCCGTTTTTATGAATCAGAGGGGCTACTCTTGCCAAAACGAGAGAAAAATCGTCGCATTTATGATGAAAAAGACCGTATTCGCCTGAAGTTGATTTTACGCGGCAAGCGTCTGGGGTTTACACTTTCCGAGATCAAGACGACAATGGATCTTTATGACAATCAGCCGAATGAGATTGCTCAACTTGAGTATGTGCTCAGAGTCATTGAAAGCCATCGCAAAACGCTTGAGCAGAAGCATAATGACATAAAAAACACCTTGACGGACATGGATGAGATGAGCAACAAGCTGATGACAGCATTAGACAATCTCTCGAAACCAACCCGATAATTGACGCGAAACTGCCCCTGCCCCTATGAGTTACTACAAAACCCCCACGCGTGACTTTATGTTTGCCATTCAGCATTTGGCTGATCTGGAAGGGATCATGTCCCTGCCGGACAATGAAGATATCAGCCCAGAACTGGTTCAGGCGGTTATTGAGGAGGCCGGAAAAATCGCCGAAGAAGTTCTGGACCCGCTCAACAAAGTGGGGGATTTGCAGGGCGTGCGCCTTGAAAATGATCAGGTGCTGACCGCGGAAGGCTGGAAGGAAGCTTATCAAACCTTTATTGAGGGTGGGTGGAATGGACTGCCCTTCAAGCCTGAACGGGGCGGTCAAGGACTGCCATGGCTGATTTCAACGGCGATCATCGAGATATGGCACTCGGTCAACATGTCATTCGCGCTCTGCCCCCTGCTGACTCAGGCCGCGGTTGAAGCGATTGAACTGCACGGCTCAGAGGAGCAGAAAAAAACCTATTTGCCTAATCTTGTGCACGGAACCTGGACTGGCACCATGAATCTGACCGAATCACATGCCGGGTCGGATTTGGCCATGATCAAGACTACCGCAACACCGAATGGCGATCATTATCTTGTTCAGGGGCAAAAAGTATTCATTACCTATGGTGATCATGACCTCACCGAAAACATCATTCATCTGGTGCTGGCACGCATCCCGGATGCGCCGAAGGGAATCAAGGGTATCTCGCTATTCATTGTTCCCAAGTTTTTACCGGATGCGGATGGAAACTGGACCATTCGCAACGATGTTGAGACCATTTCCCTGGAGCACAAACTGGGCATTCATGCAAGCCCTACTGCCGTGATCGGGTATGGAACCGGCAAGTACCGGAACCCAAAAGGCGCTGTTGGCTACCTGGTCGGTGAAGCGAACAGGGGAATGCACTACATGTTCACGATGATGAATCTTGCAAGGCTTGCGGTCGGCGTTGAAGCCAATGGCGTGTCCGAACGTGCCTATCAGCACTCCGTTGCTTATGCCAAAGAACGTTTGCAAGGTCCGGACCCAGAAAAAGGACATAGCCCGGTTTCGATTATCAACCACCCGGATGTAAAACGTATGCTGATGGTGCAAAAGAGTCGGATCGAAGGACTACGCTCAGTTGGCTTGTTACTCGGGGCCTCGATTGACAAAAGCATCAGGCATCCGGATCCGGAAGTTCGAGAATTCAATCAGGTGATGACAGAAATACTTACCCCGATCGTCAAGGCCAATATGACCGATTTTGGACTGGAAAATGTCTCGCTGGCCCTCCAGATCCATGGTGGCATGGGATTCATTGAGGAGACCGGTGCCGCTCAATACTATCGTGATCAACGCATCACGCCGATTTACGAGGGAACCAGCGGGATCCAGGCACTTGATCTGGTCACTCGCAAAACCCTTCGCGATCAAGGCAAGGGAGCCTGCATGGTTGTACAGCATATCCGTGACGATACCAAGCCCATCAATGATCCAAGGCTGAAGGGGCTGATCGAAGTGATGAATCATGCTATTCAGGCAGTGGAAACTTCCATCGACCATATTCTGCATCTGAGCAAGGAAAACCCCGCTAAGCCCGCTGCTATCTGTGATGCTTATCTCAAGCTCTGGGGGCTGGTGTTCTGTGGCTGGCATCTGCTCAAGGCCGCTGACATATCACTGACCCGGATTGGGAGCGGCGATGGTTTTTATGAAAACAAGATCACTACTGCACAGTTCTTTTTTGATCATGACATGCCCAAGGTACAGCTATACTGGAACATCATTGAAAATGGTGCCGATACCCTTGTGGACATGAATTCAGGAATATTTGACATGGCATCGTAATGACTGAATGCATGAATGCCCGGCAATATTCACGGAACCAGTTTAAGCATGTATTCATCCATGATGCTGATGGCTCTTGTCATCGACGGCATGTTTGGTTGGCCTCAAGGACTGTACATCAGATTCGGTCATCCGGTTTCATGGGTTGGCCGACTGATCTCTCGTCTTGATCGCTTATTGAACCGCAATTCCTGCTCCGAGAGTTTTCGTCGCACGACAGGATGCCTGTGCCTACTGTTCATCCTGTCTATTGTCCTTGTCCCTGCGGTATTGATCCAGGTCAAACTGCCTGAAACAGTCGACGGTTTGCTGCTCGGTGCGGTACTCAGCTGGCCCATGATCGCGGCACGCTCGCTGCATCAACATGTCAGTGCGGTACTGGATGCCCTGTCTTTGGACAACCCTCAGCATGCGAGAGAGTCGGTGGCCCAAATAGTAGGACGCGATACATCCGTTCTGGATGAACAGGGAATTTCCCGCGCTGCGCTGGAGAGTCTGGCCGAGAACACCTCTGATGGCATCGTTGCACCGATTTTCTGGGGTACGATATTTGGGCTGCCTGGCCTGTTCGCCTACAAGGCGGTCAATACACTGGATTCGATGATTGGACACAGAAACCAAAAATATGCCTCTTTTGGCTGGGCATCTGCGGTGCTTGATGATGCCATGAATTATTTTCCGGCAAGGCTGACAGGATTGCTGATGGCCGTTGTTTCATCTCAACCTAGAGCAGCATTGCGCTGCATGATGAATGATGCCCGATGCCATCGCTCTCCCAATGCCGGCTGGCCTGAGTCATCACTGGCTGGAGCACTTGAAATTCGACTTTCTGGACCTCGGATATATGGCAGCTTTGTTGACAAACAGCCCTGGCTCAACAAATCAGCTCCCGACCCTGATGCGAAGACTATTCAACTCGGGCTTAGCCTCTACAACAAGGTGCTAGTTGCAGTTGGCTTTATTCTCGCCGTCATGAGCTTGATGGCTCTAGCTCTGAATCAATAACATGCCTGAACATGGCGGCAACCTAGATCTGGCCATCCGGCTTTACGGTGGGGTTCATGATGACTGGATCGATCTTTCAACTGGCATCAATCCGCATCCCTACACGCTTCCCACAATTCCGGAAAAGGCTTGGTCATGCCTGCCAACCCGAGATGAAATGGACAGCTTGGAAAAGACTGCCCGTCTGGCCTATTGCACCTCCGGGCACACGGTCGCTTTTTCCGGAGCGCAATCTGCGATTCAGCTTGTCCCTCGTCTCCGAAAACCCGGGCTTGTCAATATCCTGAGTCCGACTTATGCCGAACATGCCGCTGCCTTCAAGATGGCTGGCTGGCAGGTTCAACTCGTCTCCGAGTTTGAGAAACTCATGAATTCCGATGCTGCCGTTGTTGTGAATCCCAACAATCCTGATGGACGGCAATATCAACCTGGCGAGTTGCTTGAACTCTCCGCCCATGTAGGCTTGCTAGTTGTGGATGAAAGCTTCGGGGACCCATATCCTGAACTCTCTGTAGCACCTTTGGTTACTGATCAATCTGAGTCTATAGTGGTGTTGCGCTCTTTTGGCAAGTTCTACGGTCTGGCAGGACTTCGACTGGGATTCGCAGTGGCCGATGAGCCGGATGCTGATGAACTGAGACGCTTGGCAGGTCCCTGGCCGGTTTCCGGCCCGGCCATTGCCATAGCGACAACTGCTCTTGCTGATCGTGATTGGCGAAAGGAGGCTCTTCAACGACTCAAGCGCGATTCTGCTCAGCTTGACCGACTAGCAAACCTGTGCGGCTTAAGACTGGTAGGAGGCACGTACTTGTTTCGCACCTATGAAACTGAAGGAATCGAAGACGTCAAGGAACGATTGATTAGCGAGCGGGTATGGGCACGTTTCTTTGAGGAATGCCCCAAGTGGCTTCGACTCGGCCTGCCTGCCAAGCTGGAGTACTGGGAGCGGGTTCATAGAGCCTTGCAGACGATATAGAGGCTTTCGCAAGTTCGCCTGCATAATCCCAATTGCATCCAAAACCTCAGCTCATGGCATTTTTCCTTATCCCAGGTTTAACTTGGGTTAGCTCGCGGAACCGAAATTGCCAGACTCCCTCTGAATTATCTGCACAATCCATATTTCTCAAGGACATCATTGCCGCCCACGATGTCGCATTTCAAGGTGGAGTTGGGGACGTTATAAAACCCATCGCTACAACAAAAGACTGAATAGCAATTCCCAAGAATTAGAATAACTGTTGAACCATGTAGTGAATGATATATAATATATTAAACTTATTTTTGATTATTATGATTGATTTATGCTTCATAATTATGATTTCAGGCTTGCATCCAGCGAAACGATTGAACATATCCTTGGCAAGAGGATTGAAGCGATTCGCCTGACGCGAAATATCACTCAAAGCCAACTCGCGCGTGAAGCCGGGGTTTCGCGCAGCACAGTCACTCGACTTGCCCAGCAGAATAAGGGGATATCTCTAGATAGTTTCATCCGCATTCTCAAAGCCTTGCATCTAGAAAGCAATCTTGAAACGCTCTTGCCCGACTCCGTCTTGAGTCCGCTTGATGAGCTAGAGAAGAATACTCGGCCAGCCAGAAAACGCGCCCGCCCCACAAAAAAGAATCAGAAAAAATGGACATGGTCAGACAAAAGTAAGACACCATGACTACAGCAAGTGTCGAACTATGGGGCAGGCGCATTGGTGCCGTGACATGGGTTGCGGACCGAGGGATAGGCATCTTTCAATACACTCCGGACTTTGGTGCAAGCGGCATTGAAATTTCCCCATTGCAAATGCGGTTTCGGGAAACACCTTATGAATTTCACAACCTTAGCAAAGGTACATTTCGAGGACTGCCCGGCATGCTGGTTGATAGCCTGCCGGACAAATTCGGCAATGCCATAATCAATTTATGGCTGGCAAGCCAGAACCGGAGCGAGGCAGCTTTCAACCCTGTTGAGCGTCTTTGCTATACTGGCAAGCGCGGCATGGGTGCTCTCGAATACAAACCCATCATCGCAGGCTTGCCAACAATCGCTCGGATAGTCGAGGTGAGCCAGCTTGTCGCCTTGTCGAATCAGGTTTTGAATGATAGAGAAAGCCTCACCTGTCACTTGACGGCCGAAGGCGATGATCCAGGCATGGAAGGCATGTTGCGCGTTGGCACCTCCGCGGGCGGGGCTAGGGCCAAGGCTGTGCTTGCATGGAATGAAGAATCCGGTGAATTTCGATCAGGACAGGTAGAGGCAGGCAAGGGCTACACTCATTGGCTCATCAAGTTCGATGGCGTAGACGAAAACAAGGATAGGGAACTTGCCGATCCCAGGGGATTCGGACGGATTGAATACGCTTACCACCTCATGGCCGTTCAAGCCGGCATCACAATGATGCCTTGCCGCCTATGCGAAGAGGGGGGACGCGCCCACTTCATGACCAAACGCTTTGACCGCACCGATGATGGTGACAAATTGCACTACCAATCGTTGAGCGCTTTGCAGCATTTCGATTTCAACATGGCTGGGGCTTATTCCTATGAGCAGGCGCTCCAAACCATTCGAGTCCTTGCACTCCCGTCTTATGATGTTGAACAACAGGTCCGCCGTGCACTATTCAACATCATTGCATACAATCATGATGATCACGTCAAAAACATCGGTTTCGTCATGGACAAGATGGGCGAATGGCGCCTCTCCCCGGCTTTTGATGTGGTCTACAGTTATAACCCTAAAGGTGCATGGACATCCCAACATCAAATGAGTGTCAGCGGCAAACGTAATGGGTTTGACATCACCGATCTGGTTGCGTTCGGAAACTTTGCCGGTCTGAAAGGACGAAAGGCGAAATCCATGATTGCCGAAATCACTGAGGTCATAAATCTATGGACTGAATTTGCAGGACAGGCAGGAGTTCATGACGAGCATGTCGTTAAAATTCAACGCATGCTTCGAAAAAACGAATTTGTATAGCTACTGGCCCAATCTGGTCTGGGCAGTTGTGATCAATATGTAGACATCAGTTTCGGTATCGAGCAGATATCTGTCCGAGTACATGGCCATAACATCCCCAATGGAATGTTGCAGGGCAGATCGGACAAGCCGTCATAATATCTCGACCCGAATCTCCAGCAGGTTTCGTGCTTCCTGTTCAAACACCATGCCGATCTGGTGGATGAGGGTTCTCCACGTTGTCATGCAGTTTTGAGGGAGAAATAACCGGCGTAACTACTCACTCCAGAGGGGCGAGTAGTTACCATGAGATTCATGATGAGCATTGCCAATTTTTGCCTAACCTAAAAACAGACGGTTTCCTGGATTATTCAAAAACTGCCGAGATGCAGTAATTGAAACGAGAAAATACTACCGTCAAGTTGACGGTTGTTTCTGGTGTTCAAGGGAATGTCATAAAGGCTGATCTGTAATTAACAAAATCCTACCGTCCTCAAGATCAATGCGGTCATTCGTCTTCCCATGACCGCAACAACTGGCCTCTATTCTCACACCGCCTGCATTCAACGCTGCCACGATCCCCCATTCCACTCTGAAGTGTAACACCCTGGGGATCGGTGGCGCATTGCAGACGGCCAGCAGGTTGACGACAATCTCCATGTCATCTACCACGGAGAACTGTCATGCGCAACAGCTGCCGCCAGCTGGCCTGCGATGAACGATGCCAGATCAAGGCCCCGATGTCCAGAGGCATCTCGATGCGGGAGATTGCCCGGTGCCTGGGCTGGAGTCCGGAGCAGATCGAGGGCCGCCTGAAGCGCCTGGGCGAGGAGACGGTGGGCCGGGAGTGGATCTGCCGTCAGGTGAAGGCCGACCGCAAGGCGGGCGGGGCCACATTCCGTGCCGGGTGGACATCGCCGAGCGCCCCGGGGCGGCGGAGAAGAGCCGGATCGGCGACTGGAAGCTGGACACGATCCTCGGCGCGAGGCACCTCGGGTCCCCTGCTGTCCTCGGTGGAACGGGGCTCCTGGCACACGATTCCGGAACTGCTGGCCGGCAAGGCCGCAGCGCCGGTGACCGAGGCCCTGCTGCGGCACATGGGTCCGCACCGGGACCGGGTGCACACCGTGACCGCGGACAACGGCAAGGAGTTTGCCGGACACCGGCAGGTCGAGGACCGGCTGAACCGCCGCACGCCGTTCGAAGACTTTCACGAGGGCCTGCTCTCGCCCTGATCTACCAGACCAGCTTGGTCGGCGTGATGCACCCGCGACGACGGGTGCTGGGATACGCACGCCTGCAGGACCTGCGGCAGGCCCTGCATTGCCGCACGGCGCGGATTATGATGGCGGAAAGTCGAGACTGTCGCCGTTTCGGGACCGAACGGGTGCAGTGTTGCACTTCGGACTGGAACTCGGAAAATGATTCGGTTAACCTGGTCAACACGCTTTTTGACCATGAGGCAAACTACTTTATACCAATCATATTGACAACCGAACAAGTAGTGTTTGACATCCACATACCTTTCAGAACGCTTGTCTGTTTACCGGCGAACAATGAGATGGGATCGGGCTGTCCATTTGAAACACATCGGCCGATCGGAAGTAGTTTGCATTCCATTGTTGGGCAAGTTGTCTGGCTTTAGCCAACCGTATCCGCCCATCTTCAAAATCAATCACGATGTAATGCTCTGCTCCCTTCGGGCGTTCAGGCAATTCACGAAATCGTCCATCTGTCAGCAACCATAGATCAACCGTGCCCCCAGGAAATTGTCGCTGATAACGCTGAAGAAATTGCTCCGTTGTCACAATTCCTTTACGAAGCGGTGTTGTACCTCCGCCCTGAATACTGCGAATCCAGCACTCATCCAATCCTGCACATTGATCAGGGCGTCTCAGAATACTCGCTTGATCGTTTCGAAAACCGATCACAACAAGTTTCTCACGTTGCTCCCGGATCTGCCGTGCGATTTGCAAGATCAATCCTTTGGCCATAGACAACTTGTTACGACTCAGCATTGAAGATGAGCAATCGATTAACAGGCAAATGAGTTGATTCTTAAGCGGTAGACAAAGCCGATAATGTAAATGTTGAATTAACAAGGGCTGATTGGATTTCTGAATCAAAGTCTTGGGCCAGTGCACTATCCGTCTATTCTGACCATCAGACGAATTAACTGTACTGGAATCGGTGGAAATGCATTGACTCGTGTTCGTGGCACCACGCCCTGCGAATGTTTGTGCAGCAGTTTGTTTTCGATGGCCCCGCTGCCGGCCAGTCACTTTTTTGGCCGCTTTCCTGCCCACAGTAACTTTGTTGGCTCGACCATGTAAATGTCTGGTGTTTGTGACGTCATTGCTCCCCAGTCCTGTTCCCCATGCGAGTCTCCATATTCTGGACTAGGACTAGGTTGATCTAAATCAGCCAGATTATCCGAGGGCGTGTCGCGACCAGCATCAAAAGTGGGCAAGGTTGGAGAACCATCGGCTATTGGGACTGCCGAAGGATCCCTCAGTCGATGGTTTAATACCCAACCTTTGACTGCTTGCAAGTCCTCATTAGCAATGTCGTCATGATCTTGCCAAGCGGCATATGCTCGGGCCGCTCGTAACAGGGTCAAGTCAGCACGTACCCCTTCTACATTGGCCTGATAACATATCTCGGCTACCTTGCTAGTGACATCTTCTGTAAAGTCGATATCCGTCAGACGCTTGCGAGCCTGCTTTAAACGTTGCCGTAATATCTGCTGTTCAGCCTGAAATCGAGCAATAAACGCTTCCGGTTCTTGATCGAAAGCTAATCGAAGATGAACAATGCGTTGACGTACGGAAGGCTCAATTTGGTTAGACAATCGCAGATAGAGGCCAAATCGGTCTAGCAACTGCGGACGCAATTCTCCCTCCTCGGGGTTCATGGTACCAATCAGCACAAATCGCGTCGGATGCTGATGAGAGATGCCATCACGCTCGATACGGTTTATACCGCTAGCACAAACGTCCAATAAAGCATCTACCAGATGATCTGCCAGCAAGTTTACCTCGTCCACATAGAGTACACCCTGATCAGCTGCTGCCAACAACCCGGGCTTGAAGTCCACGCGCCCGTCCTGTAATGCAGCTTCTATATTCAACGATCCAATCAACTGTTCTTCGCTAGCTGCTAGTGGCAGATTCACCAATCGGCCTCCATCAAGCAAATCTGCCAATCCCCGTGCTGCCGTTGATTTCGCGGTGCCTCGAGGACCGTCAATCAATACACCTCCGATTAGCGGATCAATCGCACTGAGCAACAGGACAGTTTGCAAGGATTTTTGCCCCTCCAGAGCACTGAAAGGGAAATGGTTTTCCTTGAGCTGATTCATGGGAAGTCTATTTTTACGAGTCCGTTTATTAATTTAGCGATGAATATGTTGTCTAACCTTCCATCTGTTGTTCATTGCTGAGCAAGTACTCTTCAATCCTCTGCTGATGATCCGTTGGTTGCTGCCACAACCCGCGTTGAATGGCTTCAAGTAGCCGCTCACAGATATCGTGCAGTGCTGCAGGGTTATGTTGCTGCAAGAATGCACGACGATCCGGATCGTGCAGATAGGCATCTGCAAGTCGTGCGTATTGATCATCGCGCACCACTCGTGCTGTGGCATCATAGGCAAATAAGTAGTCCACGGTGGCCGCCATTTCAAATGCACCCTTGTACCCATGTCGTTTGACTCCCTCGATCCATTTTGGGTTGGTCACCCGAGATCGCATTACGCGACTGATTTCCAGCTCTAGGCTGCGTACTCTCGGTGCCTGCGGATTGCTGTGATCCCCAAAGTAGATTGTTGGTTGCCTTCCCCCATAGTGCCGTATAGCGGCGGCCATGCCACCTTGAAACTGATAGTAGTCATCGGAATCAAGCAAATCGTGCTCGCGATTATCTTGATTTTGCACTACCAGTTCCACTTTGGAGAGGCGTTCACTGAAACAATCTCGAGCCTCTTCGCCATAGCTCTGTTGGCTATAGGCATATCCTCCCCAATTGCGATACGCCCTCGCCAGATCTGCATCATCTTTCCAGTTTCCACTGTCGATTAGGCCCTGAAGCCCAGCACCATATGCACCAGGTTTAGCGCCAAAAATCCGGTAGCCCGCCAGTTTTCGTGCTTGTTGTGCATCATATCCGTGCTCCACTAGGGATTTTGTCTCTCGCTGAATTCGATCGCGAATCGGATTCATATCTGCGGGTTCATCCAATTCGGCAATGGCCTGTATTGCCGCATCAAACAAATGCATTAGTCCTGGGAATGCATCGCGAAAAAAACCGGAGACCCGCAATGTCACATCGATCCGTGGTCGATCAAGAAATCCCAAAGGTAAAATCTCAAAATCTGTAACTCGATAGCTGCCCTCCGCCCATTTTGGCTTGACGCCGATCAGAGCGAAAGCTTGGGCAATGTCGTCGCCTCCGGTACGCATGGTGGAAGTGCCCCAAACCGACAATCCGATCGCACTGGGATAGCTGCCCTCCTCCAGCAAGTATTTTTCCACTAGCAATTCCGCTGAGCGCCAACCTAAAGTCCAGCTTGCATGGGTAGGGATAGCCCGCGTATCAACCGAGAAAAAATTCTTTCCAGTCGGCAAAACATCAGGACGACCACGTGACGGCGCACCGCTGGGACCGGGGGGCACAAAGCGTCCGCTGAGACCTTGTATCAGTTGATAGATTTCCTGTTCTCCGCAAGCTGTCAGCCTCGGTTGCAAATCATCATAGACGCGTGTCATGACTAGTGCAGTGGCAGATAGCCCTTCCTTTCTCAACGTATTCGGAGTGATTTTTTGCTGCAATATATCCAAAGCCTTCCATTCAAGTCGCTCGCGGGTATCACCATAGTTTCGCCAGGATTCCTGACTTAGTTGTTGCAAGCAATCCGGACGTGCTCCCTGCCAGCTCTGCTGCCAGTCGGCATCCAAAGGGTCAAATTTTTCATCATCTTCAGAGTCCGCTTTGTGGAGTAAATCCTCTGCCAAAGCGCGAATCAGGCTATTGTCCTTTCCTTCTCCTCGATTCACTGGATAACGCGCTAATGCAACAAGGGTATCGCTGGCTTGCTGTCCTTCTGGGGATTGACCGAATATGTGCAATCCATTGCGGATTTGACTTTCTTTCAATTCACACAGATAAGCATCGGTGCGGTTTAGCAATTCCATTTCTTCGACTTCGTTCTGCGGTTGTGAAATATCCAGGTCATGATGCAAGTCTTGCTTCAGAATGCACTCAAGAATATCTTTGCGCAAAAGCCTCTCACGTCGAGGATCAAGGGTTCGTGCCTCATAAAATTCATCCAGCAATCTTTCCAGATCTTGCAATTGGCCATAGTTCTCTGCACGTGTCAAAGGCGGCATCAAGTGGTCTACAATTACAGCCTGAGTACGACGCTTGGCTTGGGTCCCCTCACCAGGATCGTTGACAATAAACGGGTAGAGGTGAGGCATGGGACCAAATATCAGATCTGGCCAGCATTCCTCACTCAATGCTACGCTCTTGCCGGGTAGCCATTCGAGGTTGCCATGCTTGCCAACATGCACGATAGCATCACATAGGAAGTAGTCGCATAGCCAACAGTAGAAAGCCAAGTAACTGTGGGGTGGTATCAGATCTGGATCATGATAACTTGCCTTTGGATCAAGATGGTAGCCTCTCGCCGGTTGGATGCCAATGAATAGCTGACCGCAGCGAAGACCAGAGACCATGAAGCGATTCTGTCGCAACATCGAATCGCGTTCCGGCGGTCCCCAACGGGCATTAACCGCTTCACGACTTACTTTCGGTAGTTGCTCAAAGAAGGTCATATAATCAGTCATCGCTATACTTTGGAACGCTGGTCGCATCGCCCAATAGTCAGAGTCGTTGGTAACCCCCTGCTGCAATGTACGCATCAGCGAATCACCATCCGATGGTAGATTCTCGATCAAATAGCCTTGTTGTTGCAGTGCATGCAGTATCTCGATCACCGAGGCTGGAGTATCCAGCCCAACGCCATTCCCTAGCCGCCCTTCACGGGTCGGGTAGTTCGCGAGAATGAGTGCCAGCCGTTTCTCACTGTTCGCTTTGGTCCGTAGTTGGCACCAGCGAGCGGCCAGCTTTACAACAAAAGTGATGCGTTCAGGATGTGGTTGATACTGAATTACATCAGTTTGGGTTTGTTTGCAATGATAGTTCAGCCCTTTGAAACTGATCGCACGACTGACAATGCGCCCATCCACTTCGGGCAGAGCTACATGCATCGCAATATCTCGAGGACGTAGGCCATGAGCATCCTCGAGCCACCGTTGTCGATTGTCGCCGCTCATGATCAACTGCAACACCGGCAAGTCATCCACTAGTGCCTGTTGTGGTTTGCCATCAGACTCTATGGACGAGAGCGCAAAGGCGGTGGTGTTCAACAAAAGTTGGGCGTTGTATTCACGACAAAGCTGTCGCAAAGTTTCTAGGCAAAGACTGTCTTTCAGTGAACTCAGGGCCACCGGCAGAGGATTGAATCCCTGTTGCAACAGTTCATCACACAATGCGCGAAAGGCTTCGGTGTTCCCAGACTGCAAGTGGGAACGATAGAAGACGACCGCTATGGTTGTATTCGAATCGTGCCAGTCCCGCTGCCAGTCATCAACGGCAGCCAAGGATTAAAGCAGAAGAAAAACAGTGATTGCTGG